>SLGN01000742.1 GCA_007123695.1 Verrucomicrobiales bacterium | reverse complement strand
TCGTCCGCCGCGGCGTCCAAGTCGAGCTTTGCGAAAACACCATGCAGCAGAAGGGCGTCAAGCCCGCCGAACTCATGCCGGGAGTGAAGCTCGTCGTCGGGGCCTTCCCCCGGCTCGTCGACCTCCAGCTCCAGAACTACTCCTACATCAAGTTCGAGTAGCCCCCGTTCCGGGCCGTGCACCCGCCGCAGGACGATCCTTGATTCCGCAGCCCGGCTCCGTTAGAAAGAGGCGAGCACCTTCGCCCCCCCCTTTTTTCATGGACCGCCGCCGCTTTCTCTCCGCCTCCCTCGCCGCCTCCGCACTGCCCGCCGTCGGCGAGGACACGACCACCGAAGACATCGCCAAATACAGCGAAGCCTTCGTGCCGACCCGCGCCATCACCAAAGGGCCCGGCTTCCATTGGTTCGGCTACTACGACAAGCTCCAGTTCGACCCCGCCAACCGGTTCGTCCTGTCCAACCGCGTCGAGTTCGAGCACCGCACCCCCGGTCCCGACGACCGCATCCTCGTCGGCATGGTCGATCTCGAGGACGGCGACCGCTGGATCGAGTTCGGCAAGAGCGACGCCTGGGGCTGGCAGCAAGGCTGCATGCTGCAATGGGTGCCCGGCTCGGCCGACGAGGTCGTCTGGAACGACCGCGACGGCGACCGCCATGTCGCCCGCATCAAGAACGTCGCGACCGGAGAGACCCGCACCCTGCCGCGCCCCGTCTACGCCCTCAGCCCCGATGGGAAATGGGCCGTGACCGCCGACTTCGCACGCATCCAGGCGCTGCGCCCGGGCTACGGCTACCAAGGCGTCGCCGATCCCCATCGCGCCGAAAAGGCCCCGGAACAATCCGGCATCTGGGTCATGGACATGCAGACCGGCGAGAGCAAGCTGGTCTTCAGCCTTGCCGAGGCCGCCTCGATCCCGTTCCGCGACGCCCCCCTCCACGACCAGTGGACCTGGTTCAACCACCTCCTCGTCGCGCCCGATTCGAAACGCTTCACCTTCCTCCACCGTTGGCGGGCGAAGGGGCCCGACGACGAGGGCTTCGCCGTGAACAACGGCTTCGTCACCCGCATGTTCACCATGGACCTCGACGGCGGCGCCCCCTACATCATCGACCCCTCGGGCTACACCTCCCACTTCATCTGGCGCGACCCCGGCCACATCTGCGCGTGGACCCGGCCCGAAGGCCGCGAAGACGCCTTCTACCTGCTCAAGGACCGCAGCCAGGAGGTCTCCATCGTCGGCGAGGGAGACATGCCGAAAAACGGCCACAACACCTATCTGCCCGTCGGCGACGGCATCGAGTGGATTCTCAACGACACCTATCCCACCGGGGTGCGGCGCCAGCAGACCCCCTATCTCTACCACGAACCGAGCCGCCGACGCTTCGACCTCGGGCATTTTCATTCGCCCCCGGAATACGTCGGGGAATGGCGCTGCGACACCCACCCCCGCTCCAGCAACGACGGACGCCTCGTCACCATCGACTCGCCCCACGGAGGAAACGGGCGCCAAGTCTGGCTGCTCGACATCTCCGAAATCGTCGGCTAACTGCGGTGCCTTTTGCGCGGGGTGACCCCGAGCCGATTCCGTGCTAGCTTACTCCAGAGCGTCTTTGCCACGAGCCTCCCTGCTCGCACGGCCACTTCCGGCGCTCCATCCGCAACCCGCCCAGTCCACGATGCGCCCCAGTCCCTGCCGATTCCTCGCCCTCTTCGCTCTTTTCGCCATCGGCGGCCTTCTTTTCGACGCGCCTGCGGCGCAGGCGCAGGAAGGTCCCTCCGGGGGGTTCTTCTCGGCCGAGAGAAAGGCGGAGCGAAAGGCCAATCGACAGGAGCGGAAGATGCATCGGCGGCGTTCCCTCGGGCAGACCGAGGGCTCGTTCGCCTTCGGCGGAGCCAAGCGCGTCGAGATCAACCTCTCCACCCAGCGCCTGCGGGCCTATCAAGGCCCCCGCCTTGTCATGGAAACACGCATCAGCTCCGGACGCGGGCGCTCCACCCCGACCGGACGCTTCACCGCAGGCCCCTACAAGGCCGAGAACCACTACTCGAGCCTCTACGACGGCGCCCACATGCCCTGGAGCGTCCAGGTCACCGGCAACATCTTCATCCACGGCTTCCGCCACGTTCCCAACTACCCGGCCTCGCACGGTTGCATCCGTCTGCCCATCGACGGCACCAATCCCGCGCGCCGCTTCTATCACTGGGTCGATGTGGGAACTCCCATCGTCATCACCCGCTGACGGGCAGGCGCACCCGGCCCGCACCCTCCATCGACGCCGCCGCCGCCTCCAGCACGCGCAGGCATTCGACCCCGTCGCGGAAGTTCGGCTCGACCGGACCGCCTCCGGCGCAGGCATCGAGAAAGTCCGCGGCGGCATGGACGAAACCGTGCTCGTAGCCGATGATGTGGCCCGGCGGCCACCACGCGCCCACGTATTCGTGGCATCGCTCGGTCACGAGAATGTCCCGAAACCCCCGCCGGTCCTCCGGATCGCCCTCGGAATAGAAACGCAGTCGGTTCATGTCCTCCATGTCCCAGGCGAGCGCGCCCTTGCTCCCGTAGACCTCGAAGCTGTGGCGGTTGCGGCGTCCCGTCGCGTAGCGGGTCGTCTCGATCGACGCGAGGGCGCCGCCAGCCAGCTCGCCCGTCATCAGAGCGGCGCATTCGACCTCGACCCGTCCCATGCGCGAAGGATCCTCCGCCAGAGGCCGTTCGCAGGTGAACTGCTTGCCCCGGCATTCGATCTCCGCAAAATCTCCCACGAGAAAACGTGCCAGATCGATCGCGTGCGAACCGAGATCCCAGAGCGGTCCCGCCGCCGCCGTCTCCTTTCGGAGCTTCCAGTCGAGCGGATGGCCCGGATCGTTCAGCCAGCTCTGCTGGTAGGCGCCGCGCCAATGGCGTACCTCCCCGATTTCGCCCTCGTCGATCAGCTTCTTCGCCAGCAGCACCGCCGGACAGCGCCGGTAGTTGTGGTTGAGGTAGTGGACCACGCCCGCCTTCTCGGCGGACGCGAGCATCGCCTCCGCCTCCGCCAGGGTGTTGGCGAAGGGCTTTTCGCAGAAAATGTGCTTGCCGGCCTCCGCCGCCGCGACCGCCATCTCGGCGTGGAGGTGGGTCGGCGTGGCGATGTCGATGGCATCGATGTCGTCGCGCCCAAGCACCTCGCGCCAGTCCGTCGCCACCTCGGCCCATCCCCAGCGCTCCGCAAAGGCCGCCAAGGCCGACCCGTCGCGCCCGCACGCGACTTGCAGCACCGGTTCCGCCGCCGGTTCGAAAAACTTCGTGACCTGGTTCCATGCGTTCGAATGGGCGCGGCCCATGAAACGGTGCCCCACGATGGCGATTCGGATCTTCTTCATGCTGCGAAATGCGATAGCGCCGCCTGACGCCCGGAGAAAGCGCTTTCTTCCGGAAATTCTCCGGCCCGGCAATTGATTTGTTCAAGAAAGCAGGAATCCTTGCAGAGAAGGCCAGAGGCGGCTATGATCGCCGGAAACCAAACGACATCCCGCCGGATCGCCCCTTCCCGGGCCGCGGGGCCCCTCCGCCCGGCTTTTTCGCCTCCGCCATGCCCTCCCTCGCCGCAGACGAGACCATTCTCCGAGACCCCGTCGCGGCGCTCGAGCGGCACTTCGGCTTCCGCGAATTCCTGCCGGGGCAGCAACCCGTGGTCTCCTCCCTCCTCGCCGGTCGCGACACCCTCGCGGTGATGCCCACCGGCGGCGGCAAATCGCTCTGCTACCAGCTCCCCGCCATGGTCATGGAGGGCGTCACCCTCGTCGTCAGCCCCCTCATCGCGCTGATGAAGGACCAGGTCGACGGGCTCGTCCGCAAAGGCGTGCCCGCCACCATGGTCAACAGCACCCTGTCGCCCTCGGAACAGTCCGAACGGCTCCGCGACATCTCCGCGGGGCGCTACAAGCTCGTCTACATCGCCCCCGAGCGCTTCCGCAGCGCAGCCTTCATCCGCGCCCTCAAGGGGCTGCCCATCGCTCTCGTCGCCGTCGACGAGGCCCACTGCCTCAGCCAATGGGGGCACGACTTCCGCCCCGACTACCTGCGCCTCTCCGAAGCCCTCGAGGTCTTGGAGCATCCCCAGACCGCCGCCTTCACCGCCACCGCCACCCCCGAAGTCCGCGAAGACATCCTCAAGGTCCTCAAGCTGCGGGATCCCTACGTCTCCATCAGCGGCTTCGAGCGGCCCAATCTCAGCCTGCGCGTGACCCAGTGCGACGGGAACCGCGAGAAATTCGACCGCCTCAAGGCCATCGTCGAAGAGCACCGCACCGGCATCGTCTACTGCTCGACCCGCAAAAAGGTCGAGGAAGTCAGCGCGACCCTCTCCGGCATGGGCGTGAAGCTCGTCGCCTACCACGGCGGCATGGAGGACAAGGACCGCGAATGGGCCCAGAACGTTTTCCTCGACCGCAGCTACGACGTCGTCGTCGCCACCAACGCCTTCGGCATGGGGATCGACCGGCCCGACGTGCGCTTCGTCGCCCACTTCGACGTGCCCGGCAGCATCGAAGCCTACTACCAGGAGGCCGGGCGCGCCGGACGCGACGGAGAACCGGCCGAGTGCGAGCTGCTCTTCAACTTCGCCGACACCCGCACGCAGGAATTCTTCATCGACGGCAACAACCCCGGGCCCCACCTCGTCCGCGACCTCTACGCAGCGGTGCGCCGGCTTTGCGGCGGCACCTCCGACGGAATCCTCCTCACCATTCAGGAGCTCACCGAGATGCTCAACCTCAAGAACAGCATGCAGGTCAGCAGCGCCATCTCCCACCTCGTGCGCAGCGGCCACCTCGCCCGCTACGACGTGCCCGGCGAGCGCGCCCGCGGAACCCGCCTCGTCGATCCCTCCATCGGACCCGACGACCTCGCCATCGACGAGGCCGCCCTTCTCGAAAAAGAGCGCCGCGACCGGGCCAAGCTCGAGGCCATGGTCAAGTTCTGCTACGACTCCCGGACCTGCCGCCAGCAGTGGATCCTGGAATATTTCGGCGAGAGCGACTCCAGCCCCTGCGGCACCTGCGACCATTGCGCCGACGAAGGATGGAGCGACCAGCGCGGCCCCGACGAAGAAGAATTCGTCATCGTCCGCAAGATCCTCAGCGGCGTCGCCCGGACCTGCTCCAAGACCCCCGCCGGCGACTGGGAGGGGCGTTTCGGGAAGGGGAAGATCGTGTCCATGCTCACGGGCGCCAAGTCCGCCGACCTTTCCGCCTCGCGCCTCGACGGGCTGAGCACCTTCGGAATCCTCCGCGAGGAAGGTTCCGCATACGTCTTCGCCCTGCTCGCCGAACTCGAGAAGGCCGGGCTCGTCGCCACGCGCAAGACCCCCTACCCGCTTCTCGGTCTCACCCGGCGCGGCGCTGCCGCGATGAAGGGCGACCGCAACTTCCTCCTCTCCTGGCCCGACCGCGACCGCATCGCCCGCAAGGCTCGATCCGGAAAGGCCGGCCGGGCCGAAGACAAAGAAACCGTCGAAGACCTCGCCGACCTCGCCTTCGACGAAAATCTCTACGAGCGGCTCAAAGAAGTGCGCAAGCAGCTCGCCGCCGAGGCCGGAGGCGTGCCGCCCTACGTCATCTTCAGCAACCAAGTTCTCGAGTGCTTCACAAGGCTCCGCCCCAAGACCGAAGCCCAAGCCCTCAAGATCCACGGAGTCGGCCAGGTCAAAGCCGAACGCTACCTCACCCCCTTCCTCGAAGCGATTCGAGAAACCGAACCCTAATTCTCCCGACCTCTCCCGACCTCTCCCGACCTCTCCCGACCTCTCCCGACCTCTCCCGACCTCTCCCGACCTCTCCCGACCTCTCCCGACCTCTCCCGACCTCTCCCGACCTCTCACATAGGA
>SLGN01000383.1 GCA_007123695.1 Verrucomicrobiales bacterium | reverse complement strand
TTGTAGCGTTCCTCCCACAGCGTCCCGACCCGCCCGAGGCGTTTGTTCATGTAGAAGCTCACCCGCAGCTTCAGCGCCTTCATGAAGTGGGCGAGGCTGCCCCGCCGCTTCTCGTAGCGGTCGAGGATTTCCTCATGCCAGCGCTCGTCGCCCGCGAGCCGCGCCCGCTCCAATTCCTGCCGCACCCCCTCCACGGTTTCCTCGTCGTAGAGCAGTGGCAACACCTCCAGCAGCCCCGCCTCGTCCAGCGGCGCCAGCGTCTCCCGGTCCGGCACCTCCAGCAGCAGGTGGAAGTGGTTGTCCATGAGGCAATATGTGATCACCCGAACACCCGAGAATGCTTCCTGGTTGCGGAGGATCCTGCGGAAGATTTCCTTGTCCTTCGCTTGAAATACCATGCGCCGATCAACGACGCGGGATACGACATGGTAAAAGGATCTTCCGGACCCCAAAAGGCGTGCTGTTCTCATAAATTTAACGGCTCATGGTGGAGTTGTAGTCGAGAATACATCGCGGAGACTGGTGATACAATTGCTTTCTTCCCGTCACTTCAATTTGTCACTTCAATTGCGCCTGGAACTTCGCGGTGATCGAGCGCCGGTCCCGCGATTGCCTCGCTATCCTGGACCGATTTCCTGAAGTCGCGAGCGGCGGAGACCCGAACGATTTCGACCAGTGGACCTCGGAGGAACGCGCCGCTTGGAAATCTCTCCTCGCTGCCGATCCGCTCCTTCCCTCCGAATTGCTGCCCAAGGGCTACCTCGGGCGCAAGGTCTGGCGGCGGCGCAAAGCCGTGCTCGCGGAGGCAGCCCGCTACGCATCCGAACTCTTTGCCCGGTAGAGAGGCGAGCTTGCTCGTTTCGGAGCGGTGGTGCAGTGGAGTCGCCGCTCCGGGCTCTCCACTCACTTCGGTGGTGGAGTCCCAGCTCTCGCGCGGGACGAGGTCGCCGCGCGAGTAGAGCAGCAGGCAGCCGCCCGGCACCCCTCCCCGTCTACCGCAGACGCTCCACGTCGATGTGAAGGGCGTTGATCTTTGGGGCGTCGTGGACGTAGAGCAGGCGTCCCGGGCTGACCTCGCGGATGGAGGTGTAGTTGAAGCCGACGAGGTAGGAGACGACTTGGTGGTGGGGCCAGGTCCTGCCACCGTCGAGGCTGAACATGAGACAGGAGGCGGGACGGCCGTAGCTGCACGCGAGGACGCCGTTGCTCATCAGGACGAGGTCGGGCAGCACGCGGCCGACCTCGAGCAAGGTGGGTTCGCTCCACGTGCGCCCGCCGTCGCTGGAAAAGGTTTGGCGCATCCGGAAATCCGCCTCGCCCCGGATGACGGCTGTCATCTCCCCGCCGCCGAGCCGGACGACGGCGGGCTCGCCGCCGGGACCGACGGTGCCGAAATGGTCCCAAGTCCGCCCGCCGTCGGTGCTGCGCACGAGGTGGGAATGGCGGGTGGTCGCGGAGCGGCCCGAAGCGGACTTCACACGCTTGCGGCTCCACACCACCATGGTCGCGCCTCCATCGTCGTCGTTCCAGATGTGGCGCTCGCAGATGATGTGGTCGCCCTCGGACTCGTTGGTGTATTCCTGCGGCAGCCGGATCTCGTTGTCGAACATCTCGTAGGTCTCGGCGTCGGAGTCGAGCACCACTGTCTTGCCGACGACCCGTCCGTCAGGCTGGGTCCAGGTCCAACGCGACATCGCGAGAATGCTGCCGTCTGGCCGCCGCAGGCAGGGCAAGGGGGTGGTCTCCTGCCGGTCGAGCCCGGGAACGGGCGCCCAGTTCCGGCCTCCGTCGGTGGACTTGAGCAGCCCGTAGGGTTCGTAGAAGGCATCGGGGCCCTGCGCGACGCTCATCAACATCAGGCCGTCGCCCATGTCGTAGAGATAGGGCCTCGTCTGGCGGAATTCCCGCGGGATTTCCCAGCCTTCGCCGAGGGAGATCCGCAGCGGCGGCTCCTCCATGGGCGCAGACGGCTTGCGCACGCCGAGCCTCACGGACTGCCATACGGCGTCTCCGGTGGCCTTCGTGGCGGTGGAGCCGAACTGGACGAAGGCCTCTCCCGGAGCGTCCGCCGGCTTCTGGAAGGCGCCCCGGCCCTCGACCCTTCGCTCGCCGTCCACCCACATCTCCATGTCGGTGCCGCGGATGACGAGCCGGTAGGTGTGGAAGCGGCCCGTCGTGGACATCGGGATGAAGCGGTCGGTGAAGTTCGTCGCCTGGGTGGGGAAGAGCACGAGCCCGTCCTGGTGCCTGCCGTCGCAGATCTGCACCATCTCCGGAGCGCCGTCGCGCCAAGGCCACAGCGTCGAGCCGCCGGACCGCACCCCGGTGACCCCGCCCAGCTTCACGACCGCCTCGACGATGATCTCCCGGTCTCCTTCGGGCCGCCATTCGGCACGGTAGTGGCCGAAGCCGTCGCCGCTGTCCGCGAGATGGAGACCGTCCGCGACGAGTTCCGCCTCGGGCTCGCCGACGGCGGACCATGGCGCCGAGGGCAGCGACTTGCCATCGTAGACGACGAGCCACTCGACCTCGTCGTCGGCTCGCAGAGCGGCTGCGTGGACAAGCGCGAGAATGGCGGGAACGGCGAAAAGCCCGGTTGATCGGAAGCGGCGCTGGAACATGGCGCGATGCTACCGTTTCGAAACTCCGCGCGGAAGCCCAATCTGCTGCGAATCCGAAGAAACTCGGCCCCCTCGCCCGCCCGCCAGCTTGGAAATGCGCGTCTACGGGGCCGCTCTCTCCACCGTGGACGGATTGCGGGCGAGAAATCTCTCGGCACGCCGCAGGCGGTCCGGTTCGATCATCGGGGACAGGCGGCGGATCGTCTCGCGCGACTTCTCCAAGCCTCCATCCGACTTCAAGGCGATCGCGTTGCGGGCCGACAGCTCCAGCCAAAAGGCGGCCTCGTTCTTTGCGGAATCGTCCCCGCCGATTCCGGCAAGCAGTTCTCCCATCAGTCTCTGGGCTTCGTCGTCGCCCTTGACGGCGGCGGCGCGGAGCGTCTCGGCGACGGAAGCGGCGGCGTCCCCCCGCGCCAGGGCGAGCTTGGAGAACTCCGTCGCAGCCGTTGCGTTGCGGAGGTCGGCGGCGCCGCGGAAATAGCCCACGGCGATGGATGGATTCGATTTCGCATACTGCAAGCCCAGCAGCAGCTTCGCTCTCGCGTCGCCTGCGGCGGCGGCCTGCTCGAGAAAGGCCCTCGAGTCGGCCCCGTCTCCGTAGGCGCCCCGGTGGAACTCGGCCACGGCTCTCAGGTAGACGCCCCCGTTCGCCCTCGTCTTCGCGGCCTGGGTGAGTTCGCGGACGAGATCGCGATACTTGTCGTGCCCGAGCGGGTCGGAGGCGATCTCGCCGGACTGTGTCATGATCTCGATCCAGACGTAGGCAAGCGGATGGTGGGCCGTCCTCGCCTTCTTGAACCACCGGAAGGCTTCGATCCGGTTCTTCGGGAAGCTTCCGATACCGTCGTAGTAGGATTCCCCCACGAGGACTTGCGCTTCGATGTCTCCGCCGTCGGCCCGCCGCAGCAAGGCCGCCGTGGCGGGTTCGGACCGGTCGGGGGAGAACACGAGGCTCTCCCGCAGCCGCTCGAAGTCCTCCGATGACTGGGATTCGGCGACCCTCCGGAGGCTCTCCAGAGCGGAGGAGTCGAAATGGGAGGCGGGCAGGAGAATGCGGCCGCCCTTTCCGATCTGCAAAAACTCCACCATTCCGTCCTCCACCGAAAGGGGGAGCATCGCATGGCGTTTCCCGAACCGGTCCGGGAACGGATTCGACCGCACCCAGGTCAGCGTCTTTTCGTCGATGCCCGCGAGCGGCGCACCCGCCGAAGAGGGAGCGAACGCGGGAAACAGGTCCCTCGTACTACCGGTCTCGCCGTCGCCGAGAAAAAAACTTTCCCCGGAGGGCGAGAGGCTCCACTCGACGGCATCTTCCTCGATCCGCACGATTTCGGCTCCGCCCGAGCCACCCAGGCGAACCTCGAAAACCGCCCGCACCTCCGCTTCGGCGCGGCGGTCGTCGCGCTCCAGGACGATTTCGTAGAAAAACTCCAGCTCCACGGCATCGAAGCCGGGAAGACCGAGGATGCGGGATTCGTCCGGCTCGATCCGGCGCCGCGGCCACGCCTGCCGAAAGCCCTCCTCGAGCGCGGCGATGCGGCCGACGCCCGCATCCTCGAGATGGAAGTACCGCCCGACCCCGTCGGCCAGCGCCGCCAGCGTCGGACCGACGTCGGGAGACTCCCATGCCACGAGGTAGGCGAGGCAGGCCTCCCTCGCCTGGCCGAAGAACGGAAAGCGCTCCTCGATCCGGCGATCGCCCGCCGCCAGCGCCCTGCGGTAGTGGTCCAGGGCCGAGGCAGGCGCCGGCGGGAGGGATTCCGCCCCCTCTTCGAGGAGACGGGCCAAGGGATAGTTCGCCTCGGCGATCCCGCCCTCGACCGCGCGGGTCAGCAGCACCAGGGCGCGCCGCGGATTGCGCTCCGTTCCCCTCCCCTCCGCAACGAGAGCGGCCAGGGGCGCCGCGGCCCCCGCATCCCCCGACTCGTGGAGTTCCGAGAGCAGCTCGAAGGCGCGCCCCGGGTCCCTGTCCGGATTCTGCGGATGGTCGATGGCTTGGGCGAGGAGGGCCGCCGCACCGGGCACCTTCTCGGCCGCGCTCCGCTCCAACCACTGCGAGGCCTCTGCATACTCGCTGCGTGCCAGAAGGATCCCGCCGAGGCGCAGCCCGGCGAGCGGGGCGCCCCGCTCTGCTGCCTCGCGGAGCAATTCCTCCGCCTCGTCGGGGCGGCCGGCTTCGGCAAGAAAGCTCCCGAGTTCGGCGCCGTAGGTTGCCGGGTCGCGATCATGGAGTTCCCGCAGGATCGCCTCGGCCCGTTCCGGAGACGCCGCGACGCCCTCCCCGGCGGCGAGGGCACGCGCCATCACCGCAAAGCCCCGCAATTCCCCGGCCTCGGCGCTCGACGCGGCGAGAGTCCAGGCCCGCGCCGCATCGCGCGGCACCCCGCGTCCATGGAAAAAGGCCTCGGCGAGAAAGGCCCGCGCCCCGACCAGCCCGCCCCCGCTGGCCGCCTCGGCCGGTCCCACGGCCTCGGCGAAACGCCCGTCGGCGGCACGCGACTCGGCGAGCGCCAATCCTGCAAACACGTCACCCGCCTCCAACGCCTCGACCAGCTTGTCTTCTCCGAGGCGCTTGTCGGAATCCGCCAGCAGCCCTTCGGCGTGGAGGGATCCCAAGACCCGCGTCGCACCCACGCTGCCCCGCGCCTCCTCCCGCAGCGACTGGCGCCTTGCAGTCTCGATCCACGATTCCCGTTTCGCCCCTTCGGAAAGCTTCGCCATCGCGAGGGAGGCCCCGTAGTAGCCGGCATCCGCCGCCTTGCGCAGGGCGGCGAGCGACTCCTTCGCAACGGTCCCGCGAACGACTTCTTCCGCCCGCACCGCCAACTCGGTCCAACGGGGATCGTTTCTCCCGGCGGCATCCTCCAAGGCGCCGCGGTCGAGCGCCTCGCGCCAGACGAACTTGGCGGCGGCGGCGAGATCCCCCGTCGAAGAGGGCGTTTCCAAGCCCTCGTGCCAAAGGTGCCCGAGCGCCAGCAGACCAAGCGGATTCCCCGACTCCGCCGCCTCCTCGATCGCTCCCACCGCGGCGACGAGATCGAGAGGCGCCCCCCATTCGCCCCGCAGATGGGAAAGGCCCAGCGTGGCCTGCGCCGCGAGGTCGCCGCCCTCGATCTTCGCGGCGAGGATCGAGGGATTCCTCGCCACGACCGACTGGCGCCAGGGGAACCACAGCATCCCGCCCACCCCAAGGAGGGCGAGGATTCCGAAAAACACCGCAAGTCCCCGCCCGCCGCCAACCTTCGCCGCC
>SLGN01000497.1 GCA_007123695.1 Verrucomicrobiales bacterium | reverse complement strand
GGGTCGAGGCTCTTTCCATCGAGATCGAAGACTGGATGGAGGCCACCGGCGACCTCCGCGCGGTCTACGGAGAGCCGATCCGCCGCGGCGAGCCCGGTCGGCCCAACATCGTCTTCGTCTTCGTCGACGACCTCGGGTGGTCCGATCTCTCCTGCTTCGGCAGCTCGCGCATCTCGACTCCGAACATCGACCGCCTCGCCGCCGAGGGCCTGCGCTTCGAGCGCTTCTACGTGAACTCGCCCATCTGCTCGCCCTCGCGCGTCGCCGCCACCACCGGACAGTATCCCCACCGCTGGCGCATCACCTCCTTCCTCAACAACCGGCGCAACAACCACGAACGCGGCGTGGCGCAGTGGCTCGATCCCGCCGCCCCCGTCCTCGCCCGCGAGCTGCGCCGCTCCGGCTACGCCACCGGACACTTCGGCAAATGGCACATGGGTGGCCAGCGCGACGTCGACAACGCTCCGCCCATCGCCGACTACGGCTTCGACCGCAGCCTCGCCAACTTCGAGGGCATGGGCCACAAGCTGCTGCCCCTGGTCCGGACCCCGCAGGAGCCCGAGCCGAAGAGGATCTGGGCCGACGCGGTGCGGCTCGGGCGGCCCGCCGTCTGGACCCCGCGCGAGGAAATCACCGGGGGTTTCGCCGCCGCCGCCCTGCGCTTCATCGACCGTGCCGGCGCAACCGACCAGCCTTTTTACGTGAACGTCTGGCCCGACGATCCCCACGGACCCTGGTTCCCCTCCCTCGATCGCTGGTCCGAAGACCGCCGCGAGCGCTACGAAGCCGTCGTCGAGGAAATGGACGCGCAGCTCGGCCCGCTTTTCGACCGCATCCGCGACGATCCCGCGCTGCGCGACAACACCCTCATCGTTTTCTGCTCCGACAACGGCCCCGAAATGGGCGTCGGCAGCGCCGAACCTCTCCGCGGGGGCAAGACCTGGCTCTACGAGGGCGGCATCCGCTCGCCCCTCGTCGTCTGGGGGCCGGGCCTGCTCGCCGACGGCAGCGCCGGGGCGGTGAACCGCAGCTCGGTGCTGTGCTCCCTCGACCTCAACCGGTCCCTCTATCGACTCGCCGGCATTCCCCTTCCCGAGGGCCACCAGCTCGACGGCGAGGACCTCCTCGACACGCTCCTCGGGAACTCGCAGGAAAGCCGCAAGGCCCCCATTTTCTTCCGCCGCCCTCCCGACAGGCCCGGCTTCGGTCATGGATCCGACGAGGACAACCCCGACCTCGCCGCCGTCGAGGGCAATTGGAAATACCTTGTCAACCTCGACCTCAGCAACGCCCAGCTCTACGACATCGCCGACGACCCCTACGAGTCGTCGAACCTCGTCGAAGAGCACCCCGAGACCGCCGCGAGGCTGCGCGAAGCCGTGCTCGATTGGAATTCGAAAATGCCCGCCGACGCCGGCGACCCTGCCTTTGCGCCCGGACCCCTCCCTCCCGCGTCCGCTGCAAAAGGCGGCAAGGGGAAGGGAGGAAAGGCCAAGGGGAAAGGCAAGGCCAAGGCCGGTGGGAAAGGGAAGACGGGGGCGAAGGCCAAGGCGTTCTGAACGGCGGCGGGGCGAAGGGCGATCGCCGCGCGCCGTTCGTCGGCACCCCGCCACGAATCACTGCCCGAAGACGTAGCGTGCTCCGACAAAGGCGCCGAATCCGGCCGCCTCGAAACCGCGGGTCATCTCGTAGTCGAGGTCGAACACATTCTCGATGCGACCGTAGAGCTCGAGTCGGTCGGTCAGCTCGCGCGAGCCGAACAGCCGCGCCACGGTGTAGTCGCGCAGCACCACTCCCGGACCATCGAAACGGTCGTAGGCACCCGTGACCTCGGCTCCCGCCCGCCAGCGCTCGCCTTCCACGACGATCCCGCCCGAGAGCAGGAATCCGGGCCGCCGCGGCAGCCGGTCGCCCGGTCCCCCGCCGAAGCCGCCGAGATACTGCCCCGCGACGATCTCGGTGTCGAGCCAGGTCGCGTTGGTGTAGAGGCGCAGCCCCTCGCAGGGGGAGAAGACCGCTTCCACCTCCACCCCCGAGCTGCGCGTATCGACGATCGCCGGATCGAAGAAGGTGAAGGGATCCACATCGATGAGGTTGTCGATGTCGTTCCAGAAATAGGTCACCGCCACCGAGCTGCGCGGGTTCAGGACCGTCTGGCGCAGACCGATCTCCCGGGTCAGGCTTTCCTCGGGCTGCAGGGTCGTGGGATCGAAGGTCGGCGAGAGGAAGACGAAATCCTGCCCCGAGGGCGCCTTGTAGCCCGTTGCCGCCTTTGCGAAGAGCAGCGTTCCCGTCGGCTCGACCCGGTGGCTCAACTGCGCCGTCCAGGTGGCTTTGCTCGCGAAGGAGTCGTGGTCGTCGTAGCGCCCCGAGACGAGCAGGTGGAAGTTCGCCGGCAGCTCGACGTCGGCCTGCGCGAAAACGCTGGTGAAGGCAAAGCCGAAGGCGCTGGGCTGGTTGAAGGGATTGGGCAGCAGCGGCAGGCGCTCGAAGGAATAGTCGTAGTGGCCGCCCCCGAGCGTGTAGGCGAGGCCGGCGCGCGGCCGCCATGTCGCCACGGCCTCGACCTCGTGCCCGGTTTGGCCGAGACGGTTGTCGAAGCCGAAAACGTCCCGCGTCGCCTCGAGCTCGTTGCGGGTGTAGCTGTAGAACGCGGAGAACTCCCAGTCGTCGCGGAAGATGCTCAAGCGCGGCGAGAAGAGCGAGGACTGGTTGCGGTTGATCTGCGGTTCCGGAAAGAACGGGCTCAGGGACGAGCCGGGCACCTCGAGGAAGGAATTCTGGATGTAGCCGAGCACGTCGAAGTGGACCCCGTCGGCGATTTCGTAGGCGGCGTTGCCCCGCAGCACCTGGTTTTCGAATCCCGAGCGGGGCCGGTCGTTGTCGGTCTCGACGATGCTGGTGTCGAGAGCGAGGCCGAAGCGCCCCTCGCGCAGGGAGAGGCGGTGCCCCGTGCGGAAGGTCGAAAAAGAACCGCCCTCGACGAAGGAATCGAGCGTGTCCTCCGAAACGAAGCGCGCATCGACCGAACGCAGGTCGATGGCGCCGGCGAGAGCGTCGGAACCGTAGAGCGAACTCGCCGCGCCGCGGAAGATCTGGACCGACTCCAGAGTCGCCACATCGAGATATTCCAGTTGGTAGAGACCGGCGAGCCCCGGCGGCAGACGCCGTCCGTTCAGGAGCACCACGGTGTGGTTGCTCTCCATACCGCGGATGAAGAGCGAACTCTGGGCCCCCGTCTGTCCCGTCTGCACCAGGTTCACCCCCGCAGTCTGCCGTAGGATGTCGCCAAGGTCGCGCCGCTGGACCGTGCGGATTTCCGTTCCCGTGATCGTATCGACCGACGGGAGAGACTCACGCGCCGCCCCCGACTCGGTCGAGGGCACCGTCCTCGTGGCGATGCGGGGAGTTACCGCCTGCTGCACCGCCGCCTCCCGCAGAAGCAGACTGCGCACCGGACTGCTGCCCTCCACCGTCGTCAGATCCAGCATAGCCACCGGATCGACCAGAGTCGATACCATCTCCTGACCCTCGACCTCCACAGCAAGCCCCGAAACAATGCTCGCCAGCAAACAAATAAACAAATCGCGATTCATAGATTCGATTATGTTCCACCGATGAATCGCTGCTGCAAGGAATATTTTCGCGAAAAAAACCGGACGGCAGACCAGACCCAGATCAGCTCCGGCCAGAGCGAAACCCCGAATCAACAGATCGTCAGGCTTACTATTTGATTCGGATGAGTAGATGCGAGTGGTTGAAAAACCGAAATTTCCGCCTTGTCCGGAAGCATGGTTTATCACTGCGTGGCAAGTGCGATTCCATTGTTAACAAGCAGGCATATAATATGTGATTTGCCTGTTCGCCTATTGGATGGTGGAACGATGATTCTCAGAAGGGTTGGAGGGAATTTACCACTCCATTCCCTGAGAATCTGAGGCAGATCGATTGTGCCAGACCAATTGCGGGTCTTCTCTGACGCGATCGCGAGAAGACGACGGAGCGGTGAACTGTTAACTGTTCACAGTTAACGGTTGGGGTCGAAGGACCGAGCGACGCGCATTGACGTCTGCAGGTTGGGGGCACGGCTCGAACCGAGGGATGCAGCGTCTGAACCAAAAGGGGCCGGAGCCCCAAGGGCACCCCAGGCCAATGTGGCGGCTACTTTCCGCGTGCGGAAGGGAGGGGCCGATGTCTGGTCCGAAGACTAGTTGGAACCCCAGTTCGTGATGAAGGCGCTCTCGGCGTTGGGGGCACGGGGGTCCTTGCCCGCGATGGACCAAAGGTCGTAGGTGGGGCTGCGGGTCAGCCGGACCTGCCCGCGAGGCAGGTTGGGGGGCTGGGCGAGATACCGGACCGGATCGCCGAAGGAGTCGATGACCATGAACTGTCCTCCGACGTTGTCGGAACGTTTCTCCTTCGCGTCCCGGTTGGAGAAAAAGTCGAGCCTCTCGACGTAGACTTTTTCGTTGGTCTGGAAGTCGACCTCGCCGTCGAGGTTGAAGTCGCCGGAGAGGTGCTGGTAGAGGATGGCGGCACCGTTCAGACCGCTGATGTCGCGGTCGCCGGTGGGCTGGTTGAGCGGATAGATCCCGTGGTCGAGCTGGTAGCGGGAGAGTCCGGCCTCGAGTTCGGCGAGGAAGGTCTCGACTTTGCCGCGGTTGATACGCGCCTGGATGCCGGGGAGGGATGCGATGAGGAGTCCGGCGAGGATCACCATGATGGCGATGACGACCATGAGCTCGACCATGCTGAAGGCGTCGGGTCGTTTTGCGGAGTGCATTTTCATCATGGAGCGAGGGTAGCAGTTTCGGAGCAGTGATGTCAATACAATGTAAAGAAAAATCTTTCCCGCTCCGGCACCGGGGCATTCGTCGCGGCGCAGAGCGCCGCTGGGGATCCGGACCGGGCCGGTGGCGGGAAGGTGCGCCGGGGGATCAGCCGGCCTGGTTGTTCATCTCGGTGATGATGGTGATCATCGGCATGAAGAGGGCGATGACGATGGTCCCGACGATGGCGGCGAGGAAGACGATCATGATGGGCTCGATCATGGAGGTCATGGCATCGACGGCGTTGTCGACTTCGTCGTCGTAGACGTCGGCGATCTTGAGTAGCATGTCGGGAAGCTGGCCGGTCTCTTCGCCGACATCGACCATGGAGATGACCATGGGAGGGAAGATCTTGCTGGCCTCGAGCGGGGCGACGACGGATTCGCCTTCGCGCACGGCTTCGTGGATCTTCTCGACGGCGTTGGCGACGATGACGTTGCCGGCGGTGTCGCGGGTGATGTTGAGCGCCTGGAGGATAGGGACGCCGCTGGTGACGAGGGTGCCGAGGGTGCGGGTGAAGCGCGAGATGGCGCTCTTGAGCTGGACGGGCCCGAAGACGGGAAGTCGGAGCTTTATCCTGTCGATGATGACGCGTCCGCCCTTGGTCATGCTGAAGACTTTCCATCCGGCGTAGAGGACGGCGAGGAGGACTGTTACGACGAGGAATTGCTCCTGCACCCATCGGCTGATGGCGATGACGAACTGGGTGATGCCGGGAAGGGGTTTGTCGCCCAGCATTTCGGCGAAGATCTTCTCGAAGCGGGGCACGATGACCGCCATGAGGAAGATGAGGATGCCGACTGCGATGACGATGACGATGATGGGGTAGACCATCGCCGCGACGATGCGGTTCTTGAGCTTCTGGGCCTTTTCCTGGTATTCGGCGAGCCGCACGAGGACAAGCTCGAGCACGCCTCCGAGTTCGCCTGCCTTGACCATGTTGACGTAGAGCTTGTCGAAGATTTTGGGGTGCTGGCCGAGGCTTTCGGAGAAGGTGGAGCCTCCCGCGACGGAGTCGGCGAGGTGGTTGATGGTTCCAGCCATG
>SLGN01000415.1 GCA_007123695.1 Verrucomicrobiales bacterium | reverse complement strand
TTCCAGCGGCATGATCTGGCTGCGCGGGGCCAACGTCTTCGAAGGCTACCTCGACCAACCCGAAAAGACCGCCGCGGTGGTGAAGGGGGGCTGGTTCATGACCGGCGACCTCGGCCGCCTCGACGAGGACGGCTTCCTCTTCATCGAGGGCCGCCTCTCGCGCTTCTCCAAGGTCGGCGGGGAGATGGTGCCCCACGAGACCGTCGAGGACCTCGTCAACAAGGCCGCCGGCCATTCCGACGACGAGCGCCGCATCGCCGTCGTCGGCGTGCCCGACGAGGCCAAGGGCGAGGCCCTCATCCTCCTCAGCTCCAATCCCGACCTCGATCTCGTCGAGTTGCGGACCAAGCTCACCGAGGAAGGCGTGCCGGCGCTGTGGATTCCCAAGAAGATCGTCGACGTCCCCGAGATCCCCATCCTCGCCTCCGGCAAGCTCGACATCAAGAGCTGCGAGAACATGGCGAAAGCGTCGGAATAGCCCGAATGGCGCCAGGTGAAGCCCAACCCCAAAGGGGCCGGCACTCGGCCCCGAGCAGGAAATTCCGTCCGGGCCCGCTGATGCCCGAGCCGTGTACGCGGTAGGCCTCGTCGGTGAAATTCTCCACCGCCGCGGTCAGCGAGAGCCTCTCGCCGAGCCGCCATCCGCCTCGGAGGATGCCGATGGCGTAGCCCGGCGTGCCGCCCGGCGGGATGCGCTCGGTGTCGAGGCGGTCGCGTTCGGCGAGACGGTTCTGCGCGGCGGCGCCGTAGGCCACCAGCTCGGCCCAGCCCCGTCCCGAAAGGCTTTCCCAGCGCAGGCCCGCCTCGGCGGTGAAGGGCATGAGCCGGCTCGTCGGCTCCACCGTGCCTCCCACCTCCAGGCTGCCGTCCTGCCACGAACACCAGCCGAAGAGGGCGAGTCGCTCGTCCAGGCCGTGGCGGAACTCGAACTCGGCCCCCTTCACGTGGCCGCGGCCCGCGTTTTCCTTCGTCACCTCCATCGCCCCGTCGACGACGCGCCCGGTGCGGCTTCCGACGATGAGCCCCTCGATCTCGGTGTAGTAGGCCGCGACGGAGAAGGACGAGCGTCCCCGCTCGCCCCGCAGGCCGAGTTCGTAGCCGGTGAAGCGCTCCGGCGCGAGACCGGGGGCGGGTGTCTCGATCTCCCCGGACCGGGCCAGGTCGAGACGCGAGAGATCGGAGAGGTTCGGCGCGCGGAAGCTTTCCGACACGCCTCCGTAGAGCGACAGGCCGGTGTCCTCGCCGAGACGCTGGACGAAGCGGGCGCTTCCCACCGAGCGGGTCCATTCGTCGGCCATGGAAAAGGCTTCGCCGGTGAGCGGATCCTCGGCCCGCCCGATTCTGGCGCGGGCGAGCGTGGCGCGCGCGCCGAGCCAGACATCGAGCGTGTCCGTTACCGGGAGCCGGTCCTGGACGAAGACGTCGGCGAGTTCATAGGTCGAATCGTCGGGCACGGGTCCCTGGATGGCGCGGCCCGCGCTGCTGCCGTCGGCGAGGAAGTCCTCGCGGAAGGAATCGACCCGGTCGATGGAGTAGCTCGCTCCATAGGTCAGGTAGCCCGCCGGGGTGTCGCTGGAAAGCTGCGCCGAGAGGCCGTAGGCATCGACTTCGAACCCCCGTCGGTCGCTGCGGCCGTCGCCGATGCCCCGCACGCGGAACTGTTCCTCGGCCTGGCGGTGGTGGCTCGCGGTGATGACGTAGTGGTCGATGCGGCCACCGGGCCGGCCCTCCAACTGGAGGTAGGTGAGCTGGCGCTCCTGGTCGAGCGAGCGGCGCTGGTCGGACCCGGCCGAGGTGCCGCGCCACGGTACTCCGAAAAGCGTGCTGTGGGTCCTCCACGCGTCGCTCTGATGGACCTGCTGGTGGAGGAAGGTCAGGCGCGTGTCCGGCGCGAGGAAGAACTCGCCCTTCAGGTCGAGGGCCCATTCGTCGTATCCGGTGCGCGGGTTCCGCCCCTGGCCCGCCGTTTGCAGATCGCCGAACTGCCGTCCGGTGAAGCCGAAGAGAAAGCCGTGGCTGTCGGCTTCGGAGACGAAACCCTCGACCCGGCCCGCGAGGCTTTGCTCCGCCGAGGACACGCGGGCGAAGGTGCGCCCGCCCGAGAGGGCGCCGCTCTCCGCGTAGGTCGGGCGGGCCGTCAGCACATTGAGGACGCCTCCGGCGGCGTCGCTGCCGTGGAGAACCGACCCCGGTCCCTTCACCAGCTCGACCGAGCGGACCGAGAGCGGATCGATGGTGCTCCAGTATTGGTTCGGACCGTCGCGGAAGGTCGAGTTGTTGAGGCGCACGCCGTCGATCATGGCCAGGTTGCGGTAGCCGGTGAAGCCCCGCACGTAGGGAGAGCCCTGCCCGTGCGCCGTTTTCTGGACCATCACCGAAGGCGTTTCGAAAAGCAGCTCCGGCGTCGTCCGGTAGAGCCGGTCGCGGATTTCCTCGCCGCTCACCGTCGCTACTGCGTAGGGTGTCCGCGAAAGCGGCGTCACCTCGCGAGTCGGCGTGACCACCAGGGGGTCGTCGAGGGTGCTGGTCGCGTCGGCGGTCCAGCGGGGCGCGGGCGCGGGGCTGCGCGCCGGGGCAGGACCGGACGCGACCACCACCACGGGCTCGAGCGAGCCGCCCTCCTCGCCGCCACCCTGCGCGAACGCCGCCGGGGGAACTGTCCAGAGGAGTCCCGCCGAGATCCGCAGGAAGCATTGCCGCACGCACGTCGTCGCCATCGTGGGACTCTTGGACCGAGGCTTCGCCGCCGACAAACGCGGGCGAGCGAAAACGTCGAACTGGACAAAAACCGTCCACCCGCTGCGTGGCTATGGTTCACCTATTCTTCCGCAGTCGCCGCCGCAGGGTGGCGCGGTTGGCCCCGAGTTCCTTGGCGAGGCGGGCGAGCTTGCCGCCATAGCGAGGCATCAGCCCGCCGAGAAGCGCCCGCTCCAGCTCCTCGGAGAGTTCGCGGTAGGAGGGCGTGCGCCCCCGGCCTAGTCGCGCGTCGAGCCAGCGGCGCAGGGCCGCCGCGAGATCGTCGTCGCGCTCGGTCGGCGTGTCCGGACATTCTCCGGGGCTGCCGTCCCCGGGCCCGGCGAGAGAGCGGGGGAGATGGCGCGCCTCCACCACGCGGCCTCCGCAAGCGGCATCCAAAGAGTGGAGAACGGTGTTGCGAAGTTCGCGCAGATTGCCCGGCCAGTCATGGGCGACGAGCCGCTCCAGGACCGGGGCCGAGAAACGTACCCCGCGCCCCGGATCGAACTCGCGGGCGAACCGGTCGAGCAGCGCCGGAAGGTCCTCCTTTCTCGCCCGGAGCGGCGGCAGATGGATCTCGACGGCGTGGAGGCGGTAGAAGAGATCGCTCCGGAAGCCGCCTGCATCGAGAAGCTCCTCCAGCCCGCCGGCCACGGTGGCGACGAGCCGGGGGCAGGCCGGGAACCCCGCCCCGAGCCTGTGGACCAGCGCGGCTTGTAGCTGCGGACCCAGCGCGCCGACATCCTCGACGACGAGAGTGCCGCCCCGAGCCGCCTCCAGAGCCCTCTCCAACTCGGCCAACCCGGCGGCGGCGCCCGGGACCGTCTCCAGCGGCCCTGCCGAGGCGGGGCCATGCTGGTGCACGAGTTCCGCCGCGAGGGACTTTCCGGAACCCGTCTCACCCCGGATCAGGACCGGTTCGACGCAGGCGCAGGCGCGGGCGATCTGGCGGAAGACTTGCCGCATCGCGGGTGCCGCCCCGACGAAGCCCGCCTCGACCGAACGGGGAACAGGCCCGCCCTCCCCATCCTCCCCAAATTCCGCACCCCCGCCCGGGCCGCGAGCGGCAAGAATGGACGCGAGCGCCTCGGCGAAGGCATCGAAATCGAGCGGTTTCGTGAAAAAGGCGCGCACTCCCAGCTTGCGGGCGGCGATGGTGTTCTCGATCTGGCCGTGCGCCGTCACCACGAGCGTCGGTCTCCGGACCGACTCGGGGAGTTCCGCGAGGAAGTCGAGCCCGTTTCCGTCGGGCAGGCCGATGTCGATCACGAGGGCGTCGTAGGTCTCTCCGCCGAGCAGCCTGCGCCGGGCCTGCGCAGCGGTGGGTGCGAGATCGCTGGCGGCGCCGCTGCGGCGGACTGCGGCGGCGAAGGCGAGCGCTAGGGCACGCTCGTCCTCGACGATGAGAACTCGCGGCGCCGGCTTCATTTCGACCCGGAGCCGGCGTGGTCCGCGGCGGCAAGGCGGAAGCGTACGCAGGCCCCGCCGCCGGGCATGTTCCCGACCTCCAGGGCACCGCCGTGCGCCCGCAGAATCTCCGCCGAGAGGGTCAGCCCGATCCCCATCCCGCCCTCGCGTTCGGAAAAGAAAGGCTCGCTCCAGCGGCGCAGCGCCTCGTCTCCGAAACCGCGCCCCCCGTCGCGGACCTCGACGACCTGGTCGCCGCCCTCGCGGCGCAGCACCACCCCGATGCGTCCGCCTTCCGGCATCGCCTGCATCGCGTTGAGCAGCAGATTGCGCAGTACCTGCGAGATGCGGTCGCCGTCGGCTTGGACCTCGGCCCGCTCCTCTCCTGAAAAGACCACCTCGACTCCGGCGTATCCGAGCTGCGGACGCAGCCGCGCCTCGACCCGGCGGACCAGTCCGGCGAGGTCCTGCCGGGACCGGCTCGGCGGCGAAGGGCGGGCGAGGAAGAGCCACTCGTTGACGAGGTCGGTGATCCGTTCGACTTCCTCCCGGATCATGGCGAGGGATTCGGTGCCGTCCTCTCCCGCCGCCGCACGCAGCAGGTCCGCGTGCAGAGCGATGGCCGCGGCCGGGTTGCGGATCTCGTGGGCAAGGCTCGTAGCGACGCGGCCGAGCGCGGCGAGGCGCTCGCTCCGGCGGCGGCGCTCGACCTCGTCGCGCAGCCTCCGGGCCCCCTCCTCCAGCGAGCGCGCCAAGGCGCCGATCTCGTCGCCTCGCTCCGCCAGGCCCGACGGCAGGGGCTCGGGAGATTCCCTCTCCAGATTCGGAAGCCAGCGTTCCAAGGACGAGATCGGTCCGACGATGCGGCGCGAGACCAGCATCGCGAGGCTGCCGCCCAGGGCCGAAACGATCAGCGCCGGCAGCACCCATCCACCGATCTCGCCGAGAGGGTTCGTGCGTTCCCGCACCAGCACGAGATGGATCGAGCCGCCCTCCAGCGGGGCGAGGGCCATTTCCCAGCCGCCCGACCGCCCTGCCCCGGGACGGTCGCCCGCGAGGCGATCCACCTGCCCCGCCAACTCGGAGGGCAGGTCGACGATGCGGCCATCGCCGCTGCGAAATCCGACGCCCACCCCGAGCACCTCGCCGAGCTGCTTCGCCAGAGCGGGCGAGCGGGGCAGGCGCAGCCGGTCGATGAAGCCCGCGTTCTCTCCGGCGACGGCGGCGAAACGCTTCAGCGATTCCGCTTGCTGGCGGCGTGCCGACCAGAGGACCACGCCGAGGCACGCCGCGAGCACGAAGCCGACGAACGGCACGACGAAGATCCGCCGCAAACTGCGGCCCCGGGCGACTTCCCTGCGGTCAGGCATGGGGAAGAATCGTCCAGCCGGAAGGGGATGCCAGCGATTCTTGCGGCGGCGCGGTCCACGCCCTCTCCGGCTTCGCCTCCGCCCGCCGGGCGCAACCGCGCCTCTTGGCCCGGCGGCGGTCCGGGGGAATCTTCCCCGGATGACCGCTTTCGCCAGCCGTGGGATCCAGATCGGCCTCTTCGCTGCGTGCCTCGTCCCGGCGCTGGCGGCGGGGGAAGACGGGTCCGGCCCTCTGCCCTGGTCCTTCCAGCCCCTCCGCGAGCAGCCCCTGCCCGAGGTCTCCGACGAGAGCTGGCCGAGGAACCGCATCGACCGATTCATCCTCGCCTCCATGGAAAAGGCGGGTCTCTCCCCTGCGCCCGAGGCCGATCCTCGCACCCTTTCCCGCCGCCTCTCCTTCGGCCTCGTCGGTCTCCCCCCCGAGGAATCCGCGTCGGGCAATTTCGAGGCCCAGATGGAAGCCCTGCTCGCGAGCCCCCACTACGGCGAGCGATGGGGGCGCCACTGGCTCGACCTCGCCCGCTATGCCGACGTCACCGAATCGTGGAGCGACACCAAGAGCCCCTCGTGGCTCTACCGCGACTGGGTCGTCGAGGCCTTCAACCGCGACCTGCCCTACGACCGCTTCGTCGTCCACCAGCTCGCCAACGACCTGCTCGCCGATCCGCGACCCGAGGACAACGCCGCCCTCGGCTTTCTCGGGCTCAGCCCCAGCTACTGGAAAGAGCTGCAACTGCCCCCCGAAATCATCGGCGTGACCGTGGCCGAGGAATGGGAAGAGCGCATGGACGCCGTCGGGCGCACCTTCCTCGGGCTGACCCTCGGCTGCGCCCGCTGCCACGACCACATGACGGATCCGGTCTCCGCCGAGGACTACTATGCCCTCGCCGGCGTCTTCGCCAGCGTCCAGGTCGCCGACCGTCCCGTGCTGCCCGACGAACTTTGGGCCCCGGTGAAAGACGCGCGGGACCGCGTCAAGAAGCTCGAGGGCGAGCGCGACGCGCTCAAGAAGACCAAGCCCGCGCCCGAGGACCTCAAAGAGCGGCTCGCCGCCTTCGAGTCCGAAATCGCCTCGATCCGCGCGGCCACCCCGCACTACGACACCGCCACCGCCCCCGCCGTGCTGGAGGCGGCCCTCTTCGTGAAGCCCAAGGATGGCGACGAGCACGGCACCAAGCTCGAATACGTCGCCGGCATGTCCCGCGACCTGCCCCTGCACCGCCGGGGCGACCCCAACGCACCTGGCGACCTCGTGCCGCGGCGCTTTCTCTCCGCCTTTCCCCGCGCCGACGGCAGCCCCCGCCCCCTCGACCGGGGCAGCGGCCGGCTCGAGCTGGCGCGTGCCCTCGTCGAAGAGGCCGCCCCCCTCAGCGCCCGCGTCATCGTCAACCGCGTCTGGCTGCAGCATTTCGGACGCGGCCTCGTCGCCACGCCCAGCGAGTTCGGTCCCGCCGGCGAGGCTCCGAGCCATCCCGAACTGCTCGACGACCTCGCCGCCCGCTTCGTCGCGGCGGGCTGGTCGATCAAATGGCTGCACCGCGAGATCCTTTCCTCGGCGACATGGCGGCAGAGTTCGCTCGTCCCGACCGAAGCAATGGCGCGCGATCCCGGCGGACGCCTCTACTCCTACGGCCCGCGCCGCCGCCTCGACGTCGAGGCCTGGCGCGACGCCATGCTCGTGGCCACCGGCGAGCTCGACCTCTCCATCGGCGGCGAACCGGTCGATCTCGACGACCCCGAGACGACCCGGCGCACCCTCTACGGGCAGGTAAAGCGCCGCCAGGTCAACGAGATCCTGCGCATCAACGACTTCCCCGACCCGATCGCCCACAGCTCGACCCGCACCGAGACGGCCACGCCCCTGCAGCAGCTCTTCTCGCTGAACGGTCCTTTCGTCATCGCCCGGGCCGAGCACCTCGCCGCCACCGTGGCCGAGGCCACCGCCGACGACGGAGACCGCATCGCCGCCGCCTACGCGCGGCTCTTCCAGCGCGAGCCGAGCGAGCGCGAGCGTCGCCTCGGCCTCGACTTCCTCTCCGGGGGCGGCTCGTGGCCCCGCTACGCCCAGGTCCTCCTGACCTCGAACGAATTTCTCTACCTCGACTGATCCGATGACTCACTCCGCCTTCTCCGCCCCCGTCGACCGACGCTCCGCCCTCAAACGCCTCGGCGGAGGCCTCGGATCGCTCGGGCTCGCTTCGGCCCTGGGCGCGGCAGGCGAGCTCGGCGGGCTCCACTTCGCCCCGCGGGCGAAGCGCGTCATCCATCTCTTCATGAACGGCGGCCCCTTCGGCCCCGACTTCTTCGACCCCAAGCCGGCCCTGACAAAATACGACGGCCAGCGCCCCGAAGGTGCCGATCTGCGCACCGAACGACCCACCGGCGGGCTCATGGGCGTGCCCTTCGCCTACTCCCGGCACGGCCGCAGCGGCCTGCAAGTGAGCGAACTGCTGCCCCTCACGGCACGGCACGCCGACGACCTCTGCGTCCTCAACTCGTGCTACACCGACAACCCGAACCACGGGCCGGCCCTCTTCCTCATGAACAACGGCACGATGACGCCCAAGGTCCCCAGCCTGGGCGCCTGGACGTCCTACGGCCTCGGGTCCGAAAACCGCAACCTTCCCTCCTACCTCGTCCTCTGCCCCGGCCGTCCCGTCCGCTTCACCGAGCTGTGGCACAGCGCCTTTCTCCCGCCGCAGCACCAGGGGGTCTACGTCAACCACTCCAGCATCGATCCCCAGCGGATGATCCCCTGGCTGAGCCATCCCGAGCCCGACACCGCCGCCCAGCGCGGCCAGCTCGATCTCGCCGCCGCGCTCAACCGCGAGCACCTCGCCGGGCGCGGCGGCGCCGACCCGGTCCTCGAGGGCCGCATCGCTGCGATGGAAACCGCCTTCCGCATGCAGTTCGAGGCCAGCGACGCCTTCGACATCGCCCGCGAGCCCGAGAGCGTGCGCGAAGCCTACGGCGAGGGCCATTTCCCCAACGGCTGCCTCCTCGCCCGCCGCCTCTCCGAGCGCGGGGTGCGCTTCGTCCAGGTCTACTATGGCAACGGACAGCCCTGGGACACCCACAGCGGGCACGAGGAAAAGACCCGCAAGCTCGCCGCCGACATCGACCGGCCCGTCGCCGCGCTGCTCGAGGACCTCAAGCAGCGCGGACTCCTCGACGAGACCCTCGTGATCTGGGGAGGCGAGTTCGGACGCACGCCCGTGACCGAGAACGGGAACGGACGCGACCACAACCCCCACGGCTTCACCATGTGGATGGCCGGCGGCGGAGTCCGCGGCGGCATGGCCTACGGCGCCACCGACGACTTCGGCTTCAAGGCGCAGGAAAACCGGCTCCACGTCCATGATCTGCACGCCACCATCCTGCACCTGCTCGGGATCGACCACGAACGCCTCACCTTCCGCCACGCCGGACGCGACTTCCGTCTCACCGACGTCCACGGACGCGTCCCTCGCGACATTCTCGCGTAGGGGACGTGGTTTTGCGTTCGCGGCGCATCGCAGGATCGGCAGTGCCGGGACCCGTTTCCTTCACCCGTGTTCCTCCCCGTGCAAAGATCAGCGCCAGCGGAGATCGAGGAGTGCTCCCCAATTCATATCCGGACGGAAACGGATCCGCAGGACGCGCTTCACTCCACGGCGGGGATCATGCCGTAGTCGCCGTCTTCGCGGCGGTAGAGGATGGCGAGCTGATCGCTTTTGGCGTCGTGGAACAGGATGAAGGGCTTTTCGTTCATCTCCATGTCCATGATCGCCTCGTCGGTGTAGAGGTGCTTGATCTTGTACTTCTCCTTGTGGACGATGTGGGGCTCGTGCTCGGCCTCGGGCTCCTCGGGAAGCTCGGCGGGGAAGACCATCTCGTGGACGAGGCGCATGGATTTGCGCTTCTTGTCGGGCCGGTGCGACTTGAGCATGCGGGTCTTGTGCTTGCGCATGCGGCGGGCGATCTTGGAAATGGTCTCGTCGATGGAGGCATACATGTCCTGGGTCGTGGTGTCGGCCTCGATGACGATGTGGTTCGCGCAGAAGAGGATGATCTCGGCGATGTGCCGGTCCTGCTCGACGTTGAGGATCACTTTGGCCTCGATGATGCGGGGGTAGTCGAGGTGCAAGCCGGCCACCTTCTTCTCGGCGTATTCGCGCATGGCCTCGGTCACGGAGACGTGGCGGCCGGTTACGGTGATGGGCATGTTGGCGTTGGAGACTTGCATGGTGTGGATGGTTCGGTTGGTTCGCTCCGGCGGAGCCCGGGGCGTGGGGGTAAGGGTGGAACGTAGCAGATGCGGGGGTGTCTTGACAAGTGATCCTTCCTCGATTCGGCCGGGAATTCGCACCCGGACCGCAGGGGTGCCGCTACATCGTGAAGCGGTCGCCGAGGTAGAGCTCGCGGCTGACGGGGTCGTTGATGAGGAAGTCTCGGGTGCCCTCGCGCAGGACCCGCCCTTCGTAGATGAGGTAGGCGCGGTCGACGAGTTCGAGGGTCTGGCGCGCATTGTGGTCGGTGATGAGGATGGCCAGCCCGCTGCGGCGCAAGTCCTCGACGATGCCCTGGATCTCGTTGACGGCGATCGGATCGACGCCGGAGAAGGGCTCGTCGAGCATGAGCAGGCTCGGCATGGTGACGAGGGAGCGGGCGATGGTGAGACGCCGTTTTTCCCCGCCCGAGCAGGTCAGGGCGACGTTCTTGCGGATGTGGGTGATGGAGAAGCGCTCCAGCAGCTCCTGGCACCGCGCGAGCCGCTCCTTGCGCGAGAGGCCCAGGGTCTCGAGTACCGCGAGCAGATTCTCCTCGACGGTCATCTTGCGGAAGATGGACTCTTCCTGCGGAAGATAGCCCATCCCGAGCCGGGCCCGCTTGAACATCGGCATGTGGGTGACGTCGTTTCCGTCGAAGACGACTTCGCCTCCGTTCGGGGGGACGAGGCCCACGATCATGTAGAAACTGGTCGTCTTCCCGGCGCCGTTCGGTCCCAGCAGGCCCACGATCTCGCCGGGGCGCACATGGATGTCGACGCCGTTCACGACGGTGCGCCCGTCGTAGATCTTGACGAGCCCGCGGGTCTGGAGCAGGGCGCCCTCGGCATTGTCGCGGTCTAGGGCGGCGTCGCTGGCAAAGGCGATCGAGGCGCCGGTGCCCTCTCCGTGGGTCATGTGCAGCGGGCGCGGAGCCTCGGCGGCGGCGGCCGGTTTTGCCTCGGCGGCCGGAGGCGCCGCGGCGGGAACTTGCTTCCGCGGCTCTTCGCGAGGCGCTGCGGCGGGAGGAGTTTTGGTTGCGGCGGCGACACGGGAGCCGCCGGGCGGGGCGAAATCGGTGGGCGAGAAATCGGGGAGATCCTCGTCGCCGACGAGGAACTCCGCGTCGGCGACGGTCGCTTCCGGAGCGGGTCGCGGGGCCGCTGGGCGAGGAGCGGGACGCTCCAGAGGATGGGGCTCTACGTTTTCGGGCGGCCTCAGCTTGACCGGCTTGGGCGCGGGCGCGGGCTTGCCGGTCGATGCGGACGGCGGCACGTCGTCGTTCCGGATTTCTTCGGCGTAGGCTCCGCTGCGGGAGCGGCCCGAGTTGCCGAA
This sequence comes from Verrucomicrobiales bacterium, assembly GCA_007123695.1. Classification (GTDB taxonomy): domain Bacteria; phylum Verrucomicrobiota; class Verrucomicrobiia; order Verrucomicrobiales; family DEV007; genus Arctic95D-9. The sequence goes on along the minus strand of SLGN01000415.1, from coordinate 7,942 downwards.
CAGCTCGGCGATCTCGTCCCTTTCGTCCATGTGGCTCATTCGTGTTGGTCGCAGTCGCTCAGCCCGGCGCCGGTGCGGCGGCAGTCGGGCAGGCCGCCGGATCAGCGGCGCCGGTTCATTGTTCCCTCGAGTCCCGACGGCATCATGTTCGGGCCCTTTTTCTTGCCGTCGTTCTCCACGGGGATCGAGATGTGCTGGCGCCCGGTCGATCCGATGATCTCGTAGATGCCGTTCCCGCGCATGATGACCTTCGCGTCCTCCGACTCGGTCTTGACGAATTTGTCGCCGTCCTGGATGTAGGGGGGGCCGCCGGTGAGGACGAACTCGTTGGTCACGGCGTTGTAGTCGGCGATGCGGCCGAGGGCGATCTGGACCTTTTCGTTGCCTTTCTCGTCGACGGCGAAGCGCTTGATCTCGACCATGCCCCCAGTGGCGACGGCGCGCTTGAAGCTGGAGTCGCTTTCCCCGCTCCCTTCCATGCCGACCCCGTCGGCAAGGTAGATGACGAGCTTCTCGCATCTCATCTCGTATTCGGGCGCGTCGATGAAGACGTCTCCGGTGAAGGTAAGGATGCCCTTGGCGTTGTCCATGACGGATTCCTTCGAGCGGATCTCCATGTGGGTGCGCTCCTCGGCACGCACCCTGCCGCCGCGCGAGCCGGCGTGCCCGTATTTCCTCTCCAGCGGCATGGGCGCGGGCACTTCGTCGAGGTCGAGCACCGGCAGTTCGGGAATGCTCGGGGTGGTCGGCGGGGCATCGGGCAGGGCGCGGGCCCGGCCGGTCTCGACCACGGTGGCGGTGCCGGTGGCGACGGCCACGGCACTGGGAAGGGCGCCGGCCGCCGCAGGCGGCGCGGGCTCGACGGCGGGGGCGCTTTCCCCCGGATCGAGGGGCATGGCCACTGGCGTGGGCACACCGCCGGCCACCCCGGGAGGCGGTCTCGTCGCCGGCACGTCGGAGGGCACGATCACGGGGGCTTCCTCGGCCCGCTCCCGCGCCGCCGCCTCGCCCCCTGCGGCGGAGGGCACTCCCTCGGCGGCAGAGCGCAGCACCGCCTCGGCCTTGGCCGCCGCTTCGTCGAGGCTGCCGTCGGCCTTCATCTGCTCCATCGCCGGCCCGGCCTTCCCGGCAACTTCGTCGAGAAGGCCCTCGCTCTTCATCTGGTCGGCGGCGCCCTTGGCCTTGTCGAGCAGTCCCCCGTCGTCGATCTTGGCGGCGCTTTCCTTGAGCTTCTCCGCATCGATTCCCTCGGCGGCGTTCTGGAAAATGCGGGTGGCCTCGCGCACGGCTTCCTCGGGGTCTTTCCTCGCAGGCTCCTCGGCAGCGGCCGGGCCCGACTCGGGCGTGACGTTGCGGAGCGCGTTGCGGAGCCGTTCCGATACGGCACCGGGGTTGGCTCCCTCCTGCCCCGCGAGGAAGGGCGTGGCGAGGGTCAGGGCGGCGGCGAGAAGCAGGGTCGCGGGGCGATGGTCCATGGGCTGGAAAAGGGCGGGGAGTCAGGGAGTGTCAGCGTCTTTGCTGCGTTCCCCCGGCAGGCCGAAGGTCGGAGAGATCTGGCGTGCGTCGGGAATGACGACGAGCACGTCGCCGACGAGGTGGGAAACTTGGGTCTGGTTCTGGTGGACGAGGGTCTCGCCCGTCATCGTGAAGCGGGGCTGCTCGATGGTCGCGGGGGTCTTGCTGGTCAGTTCGTCGGCGACGAGGTCGTAGGCGGCCTCGTCCATCGAGATGGTGGCCTCGTGCTCGCCGGCGGCGTTGTAGACCTTGACCTCAAGATTGAAGAGGTCGAGGAAGCGCTCGTCGATGCGGGTGACGGTATCGGCGGTCATCACCGATTTGAGCAGGTCGCCGGCGTAGGAGGGAATGACGACGCCATAGAAGCTGCGCCCCACCGGAAAGTAGTCGGTGAGCTCGGGAGGCAGGGCGCTGCGCACCGTCTCCCCGGCCTGCTCCGGCGCATCCGGGCCGGCGCTGCCCTTCGCCTTCGCTCGGGCGCCTTTTCCCTTGCCCTTCCCCTTGGCGGGCATCGACTTGTCCGCCGTTGCCGCCTCGGCTGCGGCCACCGCAGGGGCGGGCGGCTGAGCCCCGGCATCCCGGATCTCCGCAGCGACGGTCGCGGCGAGCAGCAGCAGCATCCCCCGCAGGGCGGCGGAGGCGGTGAGTCGGCGGCGGCGGATCATGGGGCGGTTTGGCGGACGAGCAAGTGGATGTCTTTGAGCTGGGCAAGCACTCCGGCGAGCCGGTCGAGGGGGATTTGGTTGGGGCCGTCGCTGGGCGCGTTCGCCGGGTCGGGGTGCGTCTCGAGGAAGACTCCGTCGCATCCGGCCGCGACCGCCGCCCTCGCGAGGACGGGGGCGAGCCGACCGTCGCCGCCGCTCGAACTACCTTCTCCGCCGGGCCGCTGCACCGAGTGGGTCGCGTCGAAGACGACGCGCAGGCCGGTTTCCTGGATCCACGGGATCGCCCTCATGTCTGCGACGAGATTGTTGTAGCCGAAGGTCGTCCCCCGCTCGGTGACGAAGTAGCCGACGCAGCCGAAGGCTTCTAACTTGTCCGCCAAGTTCTTAACGTCCCACGGCGCGAGAAATTGGCCTTTTTTCACGTTCACGATCCGGCCGGTGCGCGCCGCCGCTTCCAGCAAGTCCGTCTGCCGGCAGAGAAAGGCGGGAATCTGCAGCACATCGACGAACTCCGCCGCGATCCGCGCCTCCTCGGCGGTGTGGACGTCGGTCGTGACCGGAGCGCCGATCTCGGCGCCGGCCTCGGCGAGGAGGCGGCACCCCTCTTCGCAGCCGGGACCGCGGAAGGACTTCACCGAGCTGCGGTTGGCCTTGTCGTAGCTGGCCTTGAGCACGAAATCGACGCCCGCCTCGTCGGCGGCGGCGCGGATGCGCAGGGCGACGCTGCGGAGGAAGTCTTCCGACTCGATGACGCAGGGGCCGAGGATGAAAAAAGGCCGTCCGTCGCCGAGGCGACAGGAGCCGATTTCAAGGATGGGAGGGGTTTCTGCCATGGGAAAGCGTGCGGGACGGGACGTCGGCGCCAGCGCCCCCGCGCTTTCGGACCGAACCTGAACCGGCCGCGGCAGGGTTGCCGCTCTCCGGAAATTTCGGACCGACCGTCGCGTGCGTTTTTCTGCAAGCGACCACCCTAGCCCGGCGCGGGCTCCGTGGCAAGCCCTCGCAAGAGCATGCCGGAGATGGATCGAGATCCGTCGCGAGCGGCCCGCCCCTGCATCGGGCCGCAGCCCGCCCGGAACACCGGGGAGGCTGCCGCGGGTTCGCCGGCGCGCGCGGGGTAAAGAATCGCTTGAGCCCCTCCCCCGCCACGGGTTAGAACATGGGGCATTCCATGTTCTCCTGCCCCGCCTGCCGCAAGCCTCTCGATCGCGTGAAGATCGAGCAAGGGCTCGTCTGGGCCTGCCAGAGCTGCGGCGGGCATGCCTCGACGGTGACGATCCTGCGGAAAAACATCGACGGACCCTTCGTCAGTCGGCTCTGGACCCAGGTCGTCGAGGGGCGGTGGCTCCGCGAACGGCCCGACCGGCCCTGCCCCGCCTGCGCCAAGCCCATGGGCGAAATCACCGAAGAGACGGTCACCGGACCCGTCGAGATCGACGTTTGCCGCCCCTGCCAGTTTTTCTGGTTCGATCTCGGCGAGACCGAGCAGCTCCCCGCCGCCGCCGTCGCGGAACCCGGTGCCAAGTCCGAACTCGATCCCCGAGTCCGCGAGGCCGTCGCCCTCGCCGAGATCGAGATCATCCGCAAGCGCTACGAAAACGCCGATCTCGGCTCCGATGTGCCCGACGCATGGTGGAAGGTCCTCGCCACCATCGTCGGACTGCCGGTCAAGGAAGGGGGGGCGAGCCTGCTGCGAAAGCCGCTCCTGACCTGGGGGATCTCGCTGCTGATCCTCGTCGCCAGCCTCGTTGCCTTCCGCTCGCTCGACGCCGCCGTCGCCGAATGGGGTTTCGTGCCCGCCGACCCGATGCGCCACGGCGGGCTCACCATCTTCTCCTCCTTCCTGCTCCACGGGGGCTGGTTCCATCTCTTGGGAAACCTCTACTTCCTGCTCGTCTTCGGCGACGAGGTCGAGGATCTCCTCGGTCACGCGAAGTTTTTCCTGCTCCTCGTCGCAGCCACCCTCTGCGGCAGCCTCTGCCATCTCGCGGCCGATCCTTCCTCCACCGTCCCGAGCATCGGGGCGAGCGGAGGCATCGCGGGCGTTCTCGCCTTCTACGCTCTCGCGTTCCCCCGGGCCCGCATCGGACTGATGGTGCGGTACGGGTGGTTCGGCCCCACGCTCCGCGGAGGCTGGATCCGGCTGACGGCGGCATGGGCCTTCGTGATGTGGCTCGGCGTGCAGGCCTTCGGGACCTGGCAGCAGCTTTCCGGCTTCGGCGGGGTGAACTACCTCGCCCACCTCGGCGGAGCCGCCGCAGGTGCGCTGGGATTTGTCTACTGGAAAGTTCGGAATCTGCGGTGAGGGCGGCGGAGAGGTTCGGGCGGAGCCGGAAAAAGGGCGGGCTTTTCCCCCGGTCCGTGGAAAAGTCTGGACCTCCTTCCGCGTCCGGATACACTGGCGGGGCTCGGCCGGGCGGCGGTTTCTCCCCCCCTCCTTCCGTCCCGGCTCCGCCCCCAGCATGGAAGAATCCAGCCCCAACGGCCCCCTGCCGATGCGATGCCCGGAATGCGGCACCTCCGTGGATGTCGCGGGCCTGCCGCCGTACGCCAAGATCGAGTGCCCGCATTGCTCGGCCCTGATCCGGGTGCGCACGACGATGGGACAGTACGAGATCGTCGGCGTGCTCGGCGAGGGCGGGATGAGCCAGGTCTTCCGCGCCCTCGACCGGAACCTCGGGCGCGAGGTCGCCCTGAAAATCCTGCACCAGTCGCTCAGCCAGGACAAGGCGCTCACCGCGATGTTCGAGCGCGAGGCGAAGCTGACGGCTTCCATCGTCCACCCCAACGTGGTCAAGGTCTTCTCGGTGGGCCAGGATCTCGGCTACTTCTACATCGCCATGGAGCTGCTCCAGGCCACCAGCCTCGAGCTGCTCATCGCGAAGAAGGGCGCGCTTTCCGAATCCGAGGTGCTCGGCATCGCCCTCGAGGTGGCGCGCGGTCTCAAGGCCGCCTTCGACGAGGAGCTGATCCACCGCGACATCAAGCCCGGCAACATCCTTGTCACCGACGAGGGCACCACGAAGCTGGTGGACTTCGGCCTTGCCCTGCAGCAGGGCGGCGAGGACATCTCGGAAGACCTCTGGGCGACGCCTTTCTACGTGCCTCCCGAAAAGCTCGACGGGGTGCCCGACACCTTCCTCGGCGACATCTACAGCCTCGGCGCGACCCTCTACCACGCCCTCGCTGGCAAGCCCCCCTTCGACGCGAACACCCCCTCGCTGGAGGATCTCAAGGAGATCAAGAAAGAGGCGGTCGATCTCAAGGCCGTCGCGCCCGGACTGGGCAAGCCGACGGTGCGGCTGGTGGAGCGCATGATGGCCTACCGCCCCGAGGACCGCGTGCAGTCCTACGACGAGCTGGTCACGCAGATCGAGGACCTGCGGCGTCGGCAGTTCGGGGTCGCCCCGACCCGCCGTCCGCGCTCGAAGCGGCGGCGCACCAAGCTTCTCGCCGCCGGGGGCGGCATCGCCGCAGTGGCCATCATCGCCCTCGCCCTCTCGGGGCGGAGCGATCCCGTCGAGGAGGGCGACCTCGGCATCGGCGGGGGCGAGCGGGTCATCACCGTGGGCGACAGCACCCTCGCGGCGCAGTTCCTCGGCGCGCGCGAGGAGTTCGTCGCCGGCGACCTCGGAAAGGCCGCCGTTCTTTTCGAACAGCTCGCCGACAACACCGCAGCCCCTCCCTCGACGCGCATCTGGTGTTTCTTCTTCCTCGGCACCATCCGCCTGCTCGAGGGCGACGTGCCGCTCTCGCGGGAATTCTTCTCCTCGGCCCGAGCCCTCGAGCCCGAGCCCGACGCAGCCTCCCCCGAGACCCTCGGCCTGCTCCGCGACTCGGCCGAATTCCTCTCCGGCCCCCTCCCCCTGCTCGACGAGGAAGCCGACTTCGACGCCGACTCGGTCGAAGCCGTCGCCCTGCTCGCCGCCGGACTGAAGAACTGGCAGGCCGGGGCCTTCGCCTCGGGCGCACGGCTGCTCGGCGCCTTCGCCCAAGGCACTCCGCCCGCGAGCTATCCCTGGATCGAACCGCTCCAGAAGCGGGCGAGGCCCTTTCTGCGAGATTTCTCGAAGATCCGCGAACTCCCCAATCCCACCGGCGAGGAGACGCGCGACGCGCTCGGGGCACAGGCTGCCGCCCTGCGCGAAGGGCTTTCCGATCTCCGCACACCCGGCGCGGCCCCGCGGCTCGTCGAAGGCCGGCTCGGGCGCATCGAGGAGATCCGGCGCCTTGCCGCAATGGCGCCTCCGCCCTTGCCCAAGGACCCGCCGCCGACGACTGCGGGACCGAGCGAGGAGGAACTGGCCGACATCGCGGCGATGAAGGCGGTTCTGGAGGAAAACCGCTCCCTCGTCGACAGCCTCCTCTTTTCCGGACTCGCCGCCAAGTTCGCCGAGGTGGAGACGCGGACGCCTCTGGGCGAGACCCTGCGCGACGCCCTCGCGCGGGCCGGAGCCGACGCGCAGCGCTTTCCCGACGAACTCGCCGCAGCCCTCTCCGAAATCCCGTGGGAGGGCCAGATCCGCCGACGCGAGGGAAGGCCGCTCGACGCGACCGTCACTGCGCGGGACGCCGAGACCTACATCGTCGATCTCGGCTTCGGCCCCAACGAGGTCGAGCTTGGTCTCTTCGCCCCCGATTGGCTCGTCGAAGCCGCCCTCGACACCTTCGAGGAGCCACCTGCGGGCGACGCCGGACCTTGGCGAGCACTTCTCTGCTTCGCCGCCCTCGTCGGCGAATTTGAAGCGCTCGGCGAAAGGCCCGAGGGGCTCGACGGGGCCGACGAAGAACTCGCGCAGCTGTGGTCGCTGTTCGGGCGGCTGCGCTGACTTGCAGGCTCGCCGGAAGCATGACGAATCAACGCCCATGCGCATCGACGTCGTCTCCAACCGCGGCTCACGCCGCGCCAGTCTTCTGCCGCGAGGGCGGAACGGTCGGGAAGCGCGGCAAGGGGCAGATCAACGTTGGGTTTCTCTGTCAAACTCGAGATGGGCGGCTACTTCCTCCCCGAAGAAAGCATCGCCGCCTTCCGCGACGGCAAGGCGAATCCGAAGGTGTGGCAGGGGAGAGGGGCGAGAGCAGGCCGGGGATTTTCTCGCTCAAGTTGGAGTTTCTCCGCAAGGCATCGCGCAAGCTCCCCGGGCGACTGCGCCGCGATCTTGGCGGCGCGGATGCGTTCGCAGAGGTCGGGGTCGAAGAACCGGCGTGCCATCAGCTGGATCTGGTCGTACAGCTCGCGTTGCGAGAGCGGATTCTGGTTCGAAGGGCTGATCGGGTCGAAGGTGAGCCAGGAGTTGGCGATCTCGTCCCGATCTCCGAGCCGGAAGCGGAGCCGCGAGTGGATCGGCAGGTCGCCGAGAACCTGGCGGAAAACCTCGCGGCACCAGAGGCTGTGGTAGCGTCCCGAGAACCAGATTCTCGCCTGCCTTCTCCAACCGTGGCCATGGCAGCTCATGATGGTGCGCACCGAGATCCACGGCAGAACCTTCACGAGCAGGGCAATCCCTGACTCGAGCTGGGAAACCTCGGTCGCCGCGCCATACTTGACGGCCTTGAACCGGCGCCAAGGGTCGTTGGCGACGTAGCCGTATCCGTATTGCGTCTCGTGCTGCCGCGGTCTGAAATCGAGCATGCGGCGCTCCCAGTTGCGGGGCCAGCGGAGCCTGGAGACATCGACGCTGCCGAGGTGTTTCCGGTTGTGCCAGAGCAAGAGCGGTTCCGCAGGACTTTCGGAGCGCAGAGGGCCGAGGAGGCGGTCCAAG
>SLGN01000264.1 GCA_007123695.1 Verrucomicrobiales bacterium | reverse complement strand
TCGACCGACTCGACCGACTCGACCGACTCGACCGCCCCGGCCGACGCGCCCCCTTCGACCACGCCATCGACCGAAGGCTGACGCGGTCACACAATGCGGCTCGACTCCGTCGCCGCCGCGGCCAGTCTCAAGTGCTCCTCCATCAGGGAGCGCGCCCGCGCCCCGTCGCCCGCGCCGATCGCCGCGACGAGGGCGCGGTGCTGGCCCCATCCCTCGCGCAGGTGGCGGTCGCTGTCGTTCCCGGCCTCGTAGGAAAGCCGCTTGTAGCTCCAGCAGCGCCGCAGAATCTCCCGCACCGCGAGGTTTCCCGCGTATTCCGCCACCACCAGGTGCAGCGCCTGGTCGAGCCACCGTGCCGCGACCTGCCAGTCGGCGAGGCGGCCGGGCGACGCGTCCTCGACCAAGGTTTGAAGGTCGGCGAACACTCCGGGCGGCACCTGCCCCGCGCAGGCGCGTGCCGCATCGGGTTCGAGAAGCTGCCTCACGCGGTGCAGATCGACCAGCCAGTTTTCCGCCCCGGCCCGCACCGTGGCACGCTGGTTCAACGACTGCTCCACGATGCCGTCGGCGGCGAGCCGGGCGAGCGCCTGGATCACCGGCGTGCGGCTCATCCCCATCTCCTCGGCCAGCTTTGTGCTTTTCAACTCCGCTCCGGCGGCGATCTCGCCCCGCACGATCCGCAGCAGGATGCGGTCATGGGCTTCGTCGGCCAGGGAGCGACGCCCCGGATCCACGATCTCCTCGCCGAAAAGAAGGCAGAGTTCGGGGTAGCGGCGGGGATTGAACGGAGCGTCGGACATGGCGAAGCACAGGCGGTCCAGCCTGGACCGGACGATCACCGAAGAACCTGCCCTCGCGCGAACCAGACAGGAACAAGCGAGCGAGAGATCAGATCTTCTGACGAAACTGTTGCCTACCCAGTCAACCCTCTTTGGTCCCGCAGTCAACCCTCTTTGGTCCGTCGGCCAACCCTGTCTGGTCCGTCAATCACCCCTCTTTGTTCCGGGAAAGCGACGAAAGGGATGCTGCGCCGACTCGGGCTTGGCCGACGGCGAGGCCTCCGTCGTTTGGCGGGACCAGGCGGGGCCAAAGAGGGCGGAACCCCTCCGCCGCGAGAGCTTCGACGCTGCCGCGAAGGAGCCGGACGTTCTGGAAGCAGCCGCCGGCTAGGACGATGGTCTCCTTTCCCGCAGAGCGGGCGACCTGGAGAATGCCCCGGCAGAGCGCCTCGTGGAAGGCGGCGGCGAGAGCTTGCACAGGGGCGCCTTGCCCGATCCGCCCGAGCAGCGAGCGCACCAGAGGCCGCCAATCCAGCGTCCCCTCCCGCAGGAAGGGCTCGTCGAGCACAACCCGCCCCCCGCTTCCTTCGGCGAACCGGGCGGCAAATTCGAGGCTCATCGCGGCCTCCGCCTCGAACCGATTCCGGAGGCACAGTCCGAGGAGGGCCGCGACTCCGTCGAAAAGACGGCCCGCACTGGAGCAGAGCGGGGCATTGACTCTCCTCTCGAGCTGCGTTCGGGCCAGCGCGAGTTCATTCGAGGAAAAAGCCCCGGCCAGCGGCGTCGAATCGACGGAAATCGCGGCGGCATGGAGCAGTCCCAGCGCCGCATAGCGCGGCTCGCGGGCGGACAGATCCCCGCCCGGCAGGGGAAAAGGGTGCAGGCAGGCGATGCGCTCGCAGGCTGCGGCATCGCCGACCAAGAATTCCCCTCCCCAAACCGTGCCATCGACACCGTAGCCGCTGCCGTCCCAAACAACGCCGAGAACTTCCTCGCCCGCTGCCATCCCGTGCTCGGCGAGACAGGCGGCAAGATGGGCGTGGTGATGGGAGACACGGACGAGCGGCGCGCCGAGATCCTCCGCGACGCGCTCGGCGAGCCTAGCGCTGTGGTAGTCGGGATGCAGATCGCAGGCCACCGCCGCCGGGCGGATACCGGCCAAGGCGGGCAGCGCGCGCGCTTGTTCGAGAAACGAGTCGTGAGCCGCTTCGCCGGAAAGATCGCCCAAATGCGGGCCGACCCGCAGCCCGAAAGGTCCGGCCAGGGCGAGGGCCCCCTTGATGTCCCCGCCCGCAGCAAGAACCTCAGGCAGCGGCCCGTCCGACGCGAGCGTCGCCGGAGCCAGCCCCCGTCCGCAGCGCAGAACCATCTCGCGCCCGAAGACAACTCGCAGCACCGAATCGTCGGCCCGTCGGGAGATCGCCCGATCATGGACGAGAAAAAGGTCCGCCACCCCTTCGCGACCGCCGAGGCGGGCCACGGCTTCGTCGTTCTCCGAGCAGAGAACTTCGTCGGCGAGATTGCCGCTCGTCGCCACCACGGGAAAACCGAGCCTGCGCAGCAGAAGATGATGGACCGGACTGTAGGGCAGCAGCACACCGAACTCGGGATTCCTGGGGGCCAGTCCGGCGGCGAGACCGTCGCCGCCTTTTCGCCTCAGCAGCACGATGGGAGCGGCGGAGGAAGCGAGAAACTCCGCCTCGACATCGGAGACCTCACAATGGTGGCCCACCGAGGCGAGGTCGGCCATCATCACCGCAAACGGCTTGGCGGAGCGTCGTTTCCGCCGGCGCAACAGACCGACCGCCTCCTCCGAGCGGGCGTCGGCAAGGAGATGGAAGCCCCCGATTCCCTTCACCGCGACGGTTTGCCCCGAGACGATGGCCAGCGCGGCGGATTCGAGCGCCTCCTCGCCCTCGGCGAGAAACTTTCCCCGAGAATCGAGCAACTGCAGCCGCGGACCGCAGTCGTGGCAGGCGATCGGCTGGGCGTGGAACCGGCGGTTTCCGGGATCCTCGTATTCCTCCCTGCAGGCGGGGCACATCGCGAAATCGGCCATCGTCGTGCGCTCGCGGTCGTAGGGAAGGCCCCGCAGAATGCTGAACCGAGGACCGCACTGGGTGCAGCTGATGAAAGAATGGCGATGGCGGCGGTCCCGCGGATCGAAAAGCTCCCGCAAGCAGTCCGGACAAGTGGCGAGATCCGGCATCGGCTCGGCGGCGGATCCCGAGGCCCCGTCCGACGAAGCGACGATCTCGAAGCGCTCCGCCCCTTCGACGGGTCGGCGGCTACGTGAAGCCATCCGGACCGAGGCGTGGGCAGGCGGGCGCGCGAGGACCTCGTCCACGAAGGCGGCGCAGTCCCCAGGCGAGCCCTCGACCTCGACCCGCACCCCTTCGCCAGTGTTCCGGGCCCATCCCGCCAGGGAAAGCCGCCGGGCGAGTCGCAGCAGGAACGGTCGGAACCCCACGCCCTGGACACGTCCCGCCAGGTCGATGCGATGACGTTCCCGCAGGTCCATCAATCTCCCTCCGTCACCTCGACCTCGACGTTTCGGAGCAGGATCCGGTGGGCGTTCTCGTCTTCGACATCGTCCGAAACCTCGATGTCGAGCCACGCACCCTCCGCCAGGGTCCCTCGCGAGAATTCCTCGAAATAGTCGGCGAAACGGTCGGCAGAGAGATGGCTCAACCCGCCGAGCCAGACATCCACCGCAACCGCCCGGCGGCCGCCGTTGTCGCGGACGACGGCATCGACCTTCGCGAGCAGATTCTGGATCAAGGCAAGTTCGTGCATCGGACGGGACGGGGCGCGGATTCGTTCCTGGCGGGGGCTAGGTGGGAAAAGATGCGCCCCGACCGCCGGGAAATCAATCCCGCACCACCGCCGCCAAACTCCCACCAGGGTAGAGCCCCACCGAGTCCACGTGGAATGGTAGATCCATTCGCCCCTCGCTCAAACGACGCATCGCGGAATCCGCCCGCCAACAACCTAACGTTAAAATTATATGCCTGCTTTTTAGCAAACTCCGTTTCCCGCTAAATTCTAGGACTGACCCCGTTTCCCGGATCAAGGCCCGCATTCATTTGGGGACGGGGCAGCCCGGCCCAGCCTCCACGGCGCGGAAAATGCAGCGCTCCGCCGTCCAGTCGCGGAACCAGCGTGCCAAATTCGTCTCCAGCGACTCCGGGGAGGCGACCCCGAACCGGAGGAGGCGGTCGAGGGCTTCGCCGAGCGAATCGCCCCCGGAAAGGCTTTGCAGGAGGAGGAACTGCGCCTCGTTCAGCGGATAGCGCCGCACGATGTGGTCGCGGCGCGACAGGGCGAGGAAGGCGGTGTGCCGCTCGGGGAAATCGAGCTTCATCTTTTCGTCGCTGGCGCGAACGGCGGTATAGTGCCCGTTGACTGGGTAGGAGAACTCGAGCAGGCGCAGGCATGGCGCCGCGCGGAAGCGGAGGGAGATCCAGTCTTCCTCGGGGATGGCTGCGAAATCGGGCAGCTCCATCGGATTCTCCCCCTCCATCCCCGGACCGTCGAAGACATCGTAGATGGCCCATTCCAGCTCGGCGAGGTCGATTAGGAAATCCGCCCAGTCGGCGCCGTCCCCGCCCTGCGGGCGCGTCTCGCGGAGGTAGCCCGGGAAGCGACGGCCCAGTTCGCCGAGGGTGTAGGATTTCGAGGGATGGCTCTGCAGGTAGCCGAAGGCGAAGCCGTTGAAAACCTCTTCGCCGAGTGTCCGCAGCAGGACCGGGTAGACCTCGCCGAGGCATTCGAGGAGGCGGGCGTAGTAGGCGTTGCCGTAGACGGCGAGCCGTTCGCTGGCGGAGAGCTTGCGGGAGCGGGTCACCACGCTTTCGAGCCGGCCTGCGCCGACGTCGATCCAGCGTTGCGCCTCGTCGGCGTCGGCGCCCTCGTCGATCCCGTCCGGGTGGGTGATGACCGCGAGCATCCAGCGCTGCACGCGCCCGAGGTCGGAGACGGTTTCTCCCTCCCCCTCCGGCGGATGGTGCCGTCGCAGAGGGGAGCTGCCGTTGCTGGCGGGGAGGTCGGTTTCCATCTTGGTCGGGGGGCGGGAGACGCTCGCGCTTCACTCCACCAGCGCGGCGGCGTGGTGCAGCGGGTGCGGGGCGACAGGTTCGGAGGCGGCGTCGGAACGGGAGGCAGCGCCCGAGCTGGCGCAGGGATCCTCCCCCAGCACGGTCTTCGCCTTCAACAGCTCGGCGTGCAGCTCGGGGAACGACGGGATGGAAGCGTCCCATTCCAGCAGGGTGGACACCGGGCCGCAGCGGTCGATGGCGCGGCGGTAGAGCTCCCAGACCCGGTCGCGGACGGGACGGTCGTGGGTGTCGATTAGGTGGGTGTCGCAGTCGGTGTGCCCGGCGAGGTGGATCTGGACAACCCGCTCCGGGGGGATCGCGTCGAGGTAGGTCTCGGGGTCGTAGTCGTGGTTCACGCTGGAGACGTAGACGTTGTTGACGTCGAGAAGGAGGCCGCAGCCGGACTCGTCGGCGAGGCGGGCGAGGAATTCCCACTCCGTCATCGTCGAGCCGGTGAAGCCCGCGTAGGTGCTGGGGTTCTCGAAGACGAAGGGCCGCTCGAGAACGTCCTGGACGGTGCGCACGCGTCCGGCCACGTGCCGGAGCGACTCCTCGGTGAGCGGCATGGGGAGCAGGTCGTGGGAGTTGAGGCTGGCCACGCCGGTCCAGCAAAGGTGGTCGGAGACCCATTTGGCCCGCGTCGCCGCGGCGAGCGATTTCAGCTTCGCGAGGTAGTCGCGGTCGAGCGGGTCGGTGCTGCCGATGGAGAGGGAGACCCCGTGCATCACCACCGGGTAGATTTCGGCGATCTGGTCGAGGACGTAGCGGGGGCGGCCTCGCGAGTCCATGAAGTTCTCCGAGATGATTTCGAACCAGTCCACCTGCGGACGGCGGGAGAGGATATGGTCGAAATGGACGTTGCGCAGCCCGAGTCCGAATCCGAGATCGGGGTGTCCGAGGCGAAGAGTTTCCATAAAAGGCTTACGAAAAGCGCCGACGGCGGTTGCCGCCGCCGCCTGGGGACGGGCGGGACCCCGCACCCTCGCGACCATCGCATCCCTTCGGTCGC
>SLGN01000040.1 GCA_007123695.1 Verrucomicrobiales bacterium | reverse complement strand
CGAGGGGCTCGCCCGACAGTATCTCGCTTCGGTCGAGGCTCTTTCCGCCGAGGGGCTCGTCGAGGGGCGGCCCAGCGCCGCCGATCTGTTCCGCGCCCCCGGCGTCTTCCGCATCGACGAGTCGGGCGCCGACCCGGCGGTGGTCGGCGAGGCTCTTTTCTCCGCCCTCGACGCCGCCGTCGCCCAGCTCGTCGGGATGCAGGAAAACGAGGGCGCCCACCTGCGGGGAGACCTGATCGACCGGCTCGGGCGCATCGCCGGGGAAATCGCGTCGGTGCGGGAGCTGGCCCCCGGAGTCGCCCCCGCCTACCGCGAGAGCCTGCTGCGCCGCCTCGCCGAAGCCGGCCTCGGCATCGACCTCGACGACGAGCGGGTCCTGCGCGAGGTCGCCCTCTACGCCGACCGCTGCGACGTCACCGAAGAACTCACCCGCCTCGACAGCCACCTCGCCCTGTTCCGCCGCCAGCTCGACGCCGCCGAGCCCGTCGGGCGGCCGCTCGACTTCCTCTGCCAGGAAATCCACCGCGAGCTCAACACCATCGGCAGCAAGGCGAACGACGCCGCCATCGCGCGGCATGTCGTCGCCGCCAAGAGCGAGCTCGAAAAGATCCGCGAGCAGGTCCAAAACGTGCAGTGACCGATCGCCGGGGCCGCAGCGAGCGCCCCTCCGCGCCGCAGTCCGCCCCTTGACGGACCGCTCCGCGCCGGGAAGCTTGTCGGCATGAGGACGAGGACGCGCCATCGTTTCGCCTGCGGCCTGCGCCGGGCGGTCGGGGTTTTCGCCCTCGCGGCCGGGTTCGCCGCCCCCGCCCCCGCCTCGGGCGCCGATCCCGAAACGCTGCGCGAAGCGGCGGGCCGCTCGCTTACACTCCTCGAGACGAGTTCGCGCATCGCCATCGGGGAGCGTCCCAACTGCTTCACCTGCCATCACAGCGGCCTCCCTGCGGCGGCCTTTCTCGCGGCGGGGGAAAAGGGCTTCGACCAGTTCGGCGAAGCCCTCAAGGCCCAGATGCGCTTCACCGCCGGGGTTCTCGCCAAGAATCGCGAACGCTACGCCGAGGGCCGCGGGCCGGGAGGGGCCTCCTTCGGTGCGGCCTCGGCCCTGTGGGCCCTGCAGCTCGGTGGCTGGCCCGCCGACGAGACGACCCGCACCGTGGCCGGGTACGTGCTCGAACACCAGTCCGACCGCGACTTCTGGACTCCGCCCTCGACCCGGCCGCCGGCGGAGGAAAGCCCCTTCAGCGCCACCTACGTCGCCTTGGAAAGCCTGCGGGCCTACGGCGGGGACCTCGACCCGCAACGCCTCGCCGACCGCGTCGAGCGGGCGCGCCGCTGGCTCGGGCGGACCCCTCCCGAGACCACCGAAGACCGCGTCTTCCGCCTGCTCGCCCTCGCCTCGGGCGGCTCCGACGCTGGCGGCGACGAAGACACCGCCGCCGCCGCCGCGCAACTGCTGGCGACCCAGCGCGAGGACGGCGGCTGGGGCCAGTTGGAGGAACTCTCCAGCGACGCCTACGCGACCGCAACGGCCCTCGTGGGGCTCTTCTGGGCGGACCCGCAGGCGAAATCCGATCCCGCTTGGCAGCGGGGACTCGCCTGGCTGCTCGACGCGCAGTTGCCCGACGGATCCTGGCACGTGCGGAGCCGCGCCGACCCCTTCCAGAAGTACTACGAATCGGGCTATCCGCACGGCCCCGACCAGTTTCTCTCGATCACCGCCGCCTGCTGGGCCACCATCGCCCTGCTCGCCGCCCTGCCGTGAGCATCAACCGGAGCAAGCGAACTCGGCAGCGCCGCCGTGACCCGATCCCGAGTCCGGGGGCGTAACCGACGGGGATCCTTGGAGGCACATTGAACAGCCCCCGCCGGAGGTTTGTCTCTTTTCGGCTGGAGAAGGGTCCAAAAAGGCCGTTATATTTTCTGGAATCGAGACGACGGAGCCTTCCCCCATGGTAAGACAGCGACAACGCGGCAGACGGCTCCTCTACGGGGGGCTTCTCGTCGTGGCGATGGCCCTTGCCGCCGCCTTTGTATGGAACTCCTGGGGCCCTCGCTCCTCCGCACCCGGCGCTAGCGGCGACGATCCGGCGGGGGCATCCGCCGATGCCAGGGGCGAGCAGTCGGCGGGAGACGACGATATTGCCGCGACCGCGATGGCGCCTTCCGCCCTTGCGACGGCGGGGGACGCAATCCCCACCGTGGCCGACATCCTGGAGGAGATCGGCGACCTTGGCGCCCCGGGCGCGCGGGAGCGCGCCGCCGCCCTCATCGCCGAAGCCGATGATCGCCGCCGCACCCTCGCCCGCGCCGAGGCCCGGCGGCGGGGCCTGCCCCTGCGCATCGAGCGGCCCGACGGCACCGTGCAGGAAATCGCCGGCTTCGAGGACGGACGCCCCGTCTACTTCACCACCCACAATACCAACGCCGCCATTTCCACCGGCGCCAGCACCCTGCGCCTCGCGCCCTACTCTCTGAACGGATCGGGCGTGACCATCGGGATGTGGGACGGAGGGGCCGGCCGGGCCACCCACCGGGAGTTCGCCACCGGGACGCGGCTCGTCATCCGCGACGGCGCCGCCGTGATCGACCACGCCACCCATGTGGGCGGCACGCTCGCCGCCGCCGGCGTCACCGCAGACGCCCGCGGCATGGCCCCCGCTGCCCGCATCGACAGCTACGACTGGAACCAGGACAAAGCCGAGATGACCGCCCGCGGCGCCGCCTCGCCCGACGATTCGGGAGCGCTGCTGCTCTCGAACCACAGCTACGGCTACATCAGCGGGTGGAACCGGGTAGACGGCGGCAGCCCGCGCCGCGTCTGGGAATGGTGGGGAAACGGCACCACTGCGGCGGGCTCCGAGCACGCCTTCGGCCGCTACAACAGCTTCGCCCGCGACAGCGACGCCATCGCCCACAGCGCGCCCTACTTCCTGATGTTCCGCAGCGCCGGCAACGAAGGCACCGACAACCCCGCCCTCGGTGAGTCCGTGGCCCTTTCCCCCGGCAGCGCTACGGTGGCCTCCTACAACCCCTCGCTCCATCCTCCGGGCGACGGGCTCTACCGCGGGGGCTTCGAGACGATCGGCTTCGACGCGGTCGCGAAGAACGTCGTCACCGTCGGTTCCGTGACCGCTGCGGTGCGCAACGGACTCCGCGATCCGTCGAGGGCTGACCTCAACGACTTCAGCTCGCGCGGCCCCACCGACGACGGCCGCATCAAGCCCGACCTGGTGGCCAACGGGCACGAGCTCTTCTCCTCGCTCGCCGGCAGCAACAGCGCCTACGGGATCGCCAGCGGCACGAGCATGTCCTCGCCCAACGCGGCCGGCACCGCCGCCCTGCTGGTGCAGGAATACGCCCGACTGTTTCCCGGCGGGGCGATGCGTTCCAGCACCCTCCGCGGTCTGCTCATCCACACCGGCGACGACCTCGGCACTCCCGGGCCCGACTACCGCCATGGCTGGGGCCTGGTCAACGGCAGGGCCGCCGCCGACCTCGTCCGCGACCATGCCGCCAACCCGCTCAAGGTCCGCATGGCCGAGGAACTGCTCTCCTCGGGCACGCCGACGCGAACCCAAGAGTTCGTGTGGGACGGCTTTTCCCCCATCCGCGTGACGCTTTGCTGGACCGATCCGGCGGGAGCGGCGACCAACACGCACGACCTGCGCAGTCCGCGCCTCGTCAACGACCTCGACCTGCGCGTCGTCGGACCCGACGGCACCGAGCACTTTCCCTGGACCATGCCCTTCGTCGGCGTCTGGACACAGGGGTCGATGGACCTGCCCGCGACGCGGGGCCCCAACCACACCGACAACGTCGAGCGGGTCGACATCGCTTCGCCCGGCGTTCATGGCGTCTACCGCTGCATCGTGACCCATCGCGGCAGTCTCGCCAACAACCAGCAGCACTACTCTCTCCTCATCAGCGGCAGCGCCAACGAGCTGCCCCCGCCGCCGCCGCTCGTGCTGGAGTCGGTCTCGCCCTCCGCCGCCCTGCCCGGCCCCGCCACCGTCGAGGTGGTCGGCACCGGTTTCACCGAGGAGACGGCGCTTTCCCTTGTCCGCGCCGGGCAGCCCGACCGGGCCGCCCTCTCCGTCGAGCGGCTTTCGCCGACGAGGCTGCGGGCCGAGTTCGACCTCGGCGGCGTCGCGGTGGGGCTGTGGAACCTGCGTGCGGCCAATCCCGGCGGCGAGAGCGCCGAGCTGGCCGAGGCCTTCACCGTGCTCGGCGCGATCTGGAGCGAGAGCTTCGACGGGGCTCTCGACGGGTGGACCTACATGCACGCACGCGGAAACAGCGCTTGGACCGTCTCCACGGCCCGGAGCCATACGCCCCCGCGCTCCGCGTTCGCCCCCGGCCCCTCGTCCCGCACCACCACCTATCTGGAAAGCCCCGTCATCGAGATCCCCACCAACGCCAGCGAGCTGCAGCTCAAGTTCTGGCACCGCTACGACTTGCAGTCCGGGCGCGACGGAGGTCGGCTCGAGTTCCGCATCGACGGAGAGGGTTGGTTCGGCGTCGGTTCTCCGGGTTCGGGCACCGTCTTCACCAGCAACGGCTACACCGGGACCATCCGCGGCTCGCTTTTCAATTCGAGCGACTTCGCCGGGCAGCAGGCCTGGACCGGGAACAGCGGCGGCTTCGTCGAAACCGTCGTAAGCCTCGTCGATGCCGCCAGATTCGAGGGCCGGTCCCTGCAGATCCGCTGGGGTCTCGCCACCAACGCCTCCATCGCCAGCCCCGGCTGGTGGATCGACACGATATCCCTCGTCGGCGACGGCGACCTCGCCAACCAGCCCCCCGCCATCACCAGCCCGGCCGCCGCCGACAGCGGCGAAAGCCAAACCGATCCCGACGACGCTTCGGTCGTCGCGGTCGTGCGGGGCGCCTCGGTCGGACTCTCCGTCTCCGCCACCGACGACGGGGGCGAGGCCGCTCTGGTCTACACCTGGAGCGGCGTGCGCGAGGGCGGGGGCGAGCCGCCCTCCTTCGAGCCCAACGGCAGCAACGCAGCGCAGTCCACCACGGCCCGCTTCGAAAGCGCCGGCGATTATCTCCTGAGCGTCACCGTGACCGACGAGGCCGGTCTCTCCGCTTCCAGTTCGATGAACGTTCGGGTGCTCCAAACGCCTTCTTCGCTGAAAGTCGAGCCTTCGGCGTCGAGTCTGGTGGTGGGTGGTTCGCAGAGTTTCTCCGCAGAGCTCAACGACCAGTTCGGCGATCCCATGAACGGCACCACTCCGGTCCCGGCCTGGTCGGCGAGCGGAGGCGGCTCCATCGATGGCAGCGGCATCTTCGCGGCGGAGGCGGCGGGAGGCCCTTTCGTCGTCTCGGCGAAGAGCGAGGATCTCGAGGGCGTCGCCTTCGTCGAGGTGATCCGGGCCCCTGCCGCGGTGACCCTCGACGGGCTCGACCGGATCTTCGACGGGCGTCCCCAGCCGGTCTCTGTCGTCACCGATCCCGCAGATCTCGAGGTCGCGGTCAGCTACGACGGTTCCCCCGAGCCCCCCGCCGCCGTCGGCGTCTACGAGGTCGCCGCCACCATCGTCGATCCCCGCTACCAAGGCGACGCCGAGGGCACTCTCGTGATCGGCCCCGGCGACTTCGCCAGCTACGAGGACTGGGCGGACTTCTTCGAACTCGCCGAAGGCGACGCCGCGCCCGAGGCCGATCCCGACGGTGACGGAATGCCCAACCTTCTCGAATTCGCGCTGGGAGGCGGTCCCGGCTCCTTCACCTCCCTTCCGGCTGCCGCCCTCGAGTTCGACGGAGGAGATCCGCCGGTGGAGCGTCTCACCCTGCGTTTTCAACGACCGGCGGGGCGTCCTGGGATTGTCTTCCGCTATTGGGCGAGTTCGGATCTCGTTCATTGGGAGGAGGTCGCGGAAACCGAGGT
>SLGN01000002.1 GCA_007123695.1 Verrucomicrobiales bacterium | reverse complement strand
GCCTCCCCGACGAAACGGTCCAGACAGGCCCCGTGGGTTTTCCCCGATTCACACCGCCGTCCCCTCAATGTCGAGGAAGTGGCGCCCCTAAATCCCGAAGGCCTGTGGCGAGCGCGGAACGAGATCTACCTCCGCCACGGCTACGTCTTTCCCCACGAGAGCGGGCGCCGCTTCGCTGCGGAGTTCGGCGCGCACTACCGCCCCCGCACCCACTCGGTCGATGAGGTGAAGGCCAGGCTCTCCCCTGTCGAAGTTGCAAATCTGCGACTCATCGCTGACTACGAGTAGCGATCAGCGGTCGCAATCCCCTTTGCCTCGGCTATATTCGAGACGTGTTCCAAGGCGAGAAATGTTTCCCGAGGCGCGCCCTCCGGTCGATGCGGGGGGTGCTGCGCTGGCTGTTCCGCTTTTCCCTGCGGGCGGCGGCTCTTCTCGTCGGACTGGCCGTCGTCCTCTCCGTGCTCGCGGGCATCCTCTACGTCAACCGCGTCCGCGTGGTCAACCAAGCGCTCGGCATGGCAGTGGAACCCTTCCGCGTCTCCGTGGGGGAAATCCAATTCCACCGCCCCGGCCGGGTCCTGATCGAGGACTTGATCCTTGCCCCGAAGAACGCCCCGCCTGGCAGCGTCCTTGCGAAAATTCCGAGCTTGCGCGTCACCTACGGCCTGGCCCAGCTCCGCAGCTCGCGGCAGTTTCGCGATCTCGTGGTCGAGGGTGCGGAAATCCGGATCGACGAGGGACTGCTCGCCGGGTTCGCGAAGCCGGAAGCCGCTCCGCCGTCGGCGGGGCCACCATCGCTCGACTTTCTCTCCATCTTCACCGGGTCCCTGCAGTTCCTCGATTGTCGGATTTCGGTGGAGTTCGACGCTCGCCCGCCTCTGGAGGCGACATGGGAACTGCGTGCCGAGGCCCCCGGCGGAGCCGAAAGCAACGGCCTGCCGCGCGAAAGCGTCGCCCTGGCTCTGAATCTCGCGGACCTGTCCCTTGGCGAAGAGGGCGCCCACGGCAGAGTCGCACTAGTCTCGGCCAGCGGCCGGATCGCCACCGACCTGTCGCGGCTGGAGATCGACTCGCTGCGCATCGCGGACCCGGTGCTTCGGATCGATCCCGATCTTTTCGCCACCGAGGCCGGAAACGAAGTCGACACGCTCGCAAATGCCACCGCCGGAGACACCGGATCCGAATCCAGCGAGGACGAAGCGCCCTCGCCGCTTGCAACGATTCTGATCGGGCGAATGGCCGCCAACGGGGCGGCAATCTCCGTGACCGGCTTCGACGGACGGGACGGTCGTGCCCTGGTGCCCGACCTCGCCTTTTCCACCTCCTTTGCCACCGAGGGCGTCTCCTTGCAGGACGGCTCGTGGGAACACGAACAACCCCTCGAATTCGCGGTGACGGACCTCGCGGTCGGTTTCGAGGATGCGCCCTTCCTTTCTGCGGGACGCGTCTCCCTTTCCTGCGAGAGCCTTGGCGACATGCTTGCGGCGCGGGTCGTGCCTCCCATTCTCTTCGAGGGAGCCGACCTCTTCATCAGCGACCGATCCCTCGCCTGGCTGGAACGGGGCGAAGCAGCACCCGACGAACCCATCGAAGCGGAGCCCGAGGAACCGACTGATCCGGCCCCCGCCTGGACCCTGGCGAAGATCTCCTTCGGCGACGGCAACCTGCTGATGCGCGACTACACCATCGGGGACCGCGCGGCCCACCACCTCGCGGGAACCTTTTCCGCGAATTTCCGCGGGCTGAAGGTCGGCGGGGACGAGGGCTTCGGCTCGCAGGAAATCCAAAACCTGCGCCTTGGGAGACTCCGCCTCCACGCCCCCGGCGCGGCGCTCGACGGTCCCGCCCTGATCTCGTTCGAAGCGGCGGAACTGGACTTGAGGCCCTCCGACTTCCGGGAACACGGCGTGATCGACCGCCTCGAGGTAGCGGGCGCCTCGGTCTTCTTCACCGACGACTCGCTCGGCGACTGGCTGCGCGAGGCGCCATCGACCGCGGCGGACGAAACGGAGCCCGCCGCCGGACCCGCCGCCGAGAGCGAACGACCGGTCTATCGGATCTCCTCGCTCTCCATCGAGGACGGCCGCGTCGTCGCCGACTCGAACTTCTCAGATGGTCGAGTGCCCAAGATCGAGGGCGGCTTCTCCATCACCAACGCGGAAAAGGCCGACGCCTACGAGCTCGTCATGAGCGATCTTTCGCTGCGCAACCACCCCCGCTTGCTCGATCCGGACGGTCCCGACAGGGATGTCCCGGTCGATCCCCTCACCCGGACCCCCACCCCCGTCGCCGAGAGCGAGGTCTTCCGGGTCGAGAAGATCTCCGCCGCCTTCACCGGTCAGGGAATGCTGCGCGACCGCCGTCTCGAACGCCTCAGCATCGAGGGAGCCGAACTCAAGGTCGGAGAAGGTCTGCGGGCGCTCGCCGGAGATCGAGGGCCGGAAAAGGAGGAGGAATCCGCAGCGCCCGCCCCGGACGAGCCCGCAGCGGCGGCTCCGGAGGACGGGGCCGCCGCCGATTCCCCGCGCAGCCTGCCTCCGTGGACCGTCGGCCAGGTCGAGGTCACCCGCAGCCGGGTTCAGTTCGAGGCCATGATTCCCCAGGTCGAGGGCCTCCAGTTCCAAGTCGAGACCCGCCTCGACGAAGTGCCCCTCTCCCTCGACGGTCTCCTCGCCCAGGAGGCGCCGCAGAAGATCGAGCTCGCCGGTATCGAAATCACCGACCCCTACAGCACCTTCATTACCGTAGCCGAGCTGCCCACCATCTTCGTCGGCTTCACCCTCGCCGGGCTCGCCCGCCAGGAGATCGACCGCATCGAGCTAGTCGGCCCGGCCCTGCATGTCGGGCAGGGCCTCTTCTGGTGGATCGAATACCAGCGCAACTACCGCGAACGGAACGAAGGCGCCCGCATCGGCATCAAGTCCGAATCGGAGGCGGAAGCGGAAGCGGAGTCCGATGCGGAAGCGGACAAAGGGTCCCCCGGCTGGGTCGTCCGGACGGTCGAGGCCACCGCCGGCAAGATCGTCATCGCCCCCACCGGCGTTCCGCTCGGTGTCGTTCCCTTCCCCTTCAACGCCACCACCAAGCTCGGCGAGGGCGAGATCGAGCTGCAGCTCAACATTCCCGACGAAGACCACGTCTACAGCTTCGCCGACTTCCGCGTCGAGCTCCAGGGACTCGCCGGAGATGTCCAGTTCAACGTGCCGCTGAAGGACGAGGACAACAACCTCGTGCAGACCTTCTCCCTGAAGCGGGCGAAGTGGCGCGAGTTCGACGCCGAGGATCTCTACATCACCGTGACCTTCGACGCCAACGGCATCTACGGTCTCTTCGGCGGGGCGGCCTACGGCGGCTACGCCGAGGGCGGCTTCGACTTCTACCTCGACGACGAGGGCAAATGGGATGCCTGGGTCTCGGGCACCGGTATCGAGAGCGGGCCCATCACCGAACGGGTCGCGCCCGACAACTTCCTAATGCAGGGCCCGATCTCGCTGCGGCTCTCCACCGAAGGACGCGGCAAGTCCCTCGGCCTCTCCTCAGGGGAGTTCATCGCCGAGGGGCCGGGCCAGTTCGACATCACCAAGCTCGGCGGGATGATCGAGACGCTGCCGCCGGAATGGGGCTCGCTCCAGCGCGGGCTCACCGAACTCTCCCTGGAGGCGCTGAAGCGATTCGACTACGACAGCGCCGTCGGCAATCTGTCCTTCGCCGGGCTCGACGGCGATCTCGACCTGCGCTTCGACGGACCCTATGGCTCGCGCGTCCTCCGGCTCCACCTCCACGACGAGACGGGCTCCCCCAACGAAGCCCTCGCCGCCGTCCCCGTCGCCCCCCTGCCCGAGGCCAGCGCGAAGCCCCTCGAGCCCGCTCCCGAAAGCCTCGACCCCTCCGGAACACCTTCCGTCGCCGCCTCGCCGCGGCGCCGCTCCAGACGATGAATGCACCACCCGCCATCCCCTTCACCGGCGCCCTGCTCCGCGTCGGCGGCGTCCTCGCCTCGGCGCTGGCCCTCGCCTCCTGCATCAAGCCCTTCGAGATCAACGTCAACACGCCCGAGCCCATCAAGGTCGATCTGGCCATGGACGTCAACGTCTACCAGCACGGCGCTTCCGAGAAAAAGGAAGAGGAGGCGGCCCCGTCCGATTTCCGCGAGGCCCTCGCCGGGACGCGCTCGCGGATGGACGAGATCCAAAACCTGAAGAACAACCGGCTCGTCGGCGAAAACCGCAGCGGACTGCTCACCATCCGCAACCGCCCGGCGGGCGACTACGGCGCCTACATCGACGAAACCGTCGCCAACGAGAACCGCGACCGCGAGATCCTGATGCGCCGCGAGGCCGAGGAAAAGGGCGAGGACCTCGCCAAGATCCGCGAGCAGCACTGGCGGCAGCGGCAGCGGAAGTCCTTCCCCGGAGAGTGGATCGAAGTCGCCGGCGAGAACGGCAGCAGCTACCGTTGGATCCAGAAGCAGGGCGCCGCCGAGTAGGCGGGGCCGGAACAGCGCCCCGAACCCGCCCCCCATCGACTCCATGAAGACTCCATGAGAACCGGAACGCTAGGAAAACGGTCGGGCTTCACGCTGCTCGAGCTCCTGATGGCCATGGCCCTGTTCACCATCGCCGCCGTCAGTCTCGCCGAAGCCCTCAACCTCATCAGCCTGACCGTGTCCGAAACCATCGAGGACGCCGAGGTGCGCGAACTGCTCCGCGCGGCATTGCTCGAGGTTTCCCGCGATCCGAACATCGATGAGGGCATGCGGGAGACCAATCCCGACGCACGCGGGCTCTTCTTCCGCATCGAGGTGCAGCGGGCCGAGCTGAACAACCGCGAGGGACAGAACCTTCTCGGCCTCTTCGAAGTCCGCGTCACCGCTATGCGCCGGGGCGTCCGCGGCGGGGCCGAGGTCCTCGACTCCGCCTCGACCCTCGCCAACTCCAACCTTCTCTGAAGACCGCTTTCCGCCCCCTTCCCACCAATCTCCAGAGCCATGCACCCCGTCCGCGGCAACGACCACGCCTTCACCCTGCTCGAGATGATGCTCTCGGTCGCGGTCTTCGTGCTGCTGGTGACCTCGGCCTTCTCCCTCGTCGGCGCCACTGCCGAGCTCATGACCGAGGTTTCCGAGGCGCAGAACGCCGCCGCCCGCCGCCAGAGGTTCGTCGAGAGCTGCCGCCTCGCCTTCGAAAGCCTCAACGACCGTTCCTCGCTCGAGTTCCACTACTTCGACCGGGGCAGCGGCCGATACGACACCTACCTCGCCTTGGTCAACGCGCCCGATGCCTTCGACTTCGGCGTGAACTCGCGCGACGAAATCACGCGGGTCGTCATCGCCGCCGAGATCCAGCCAGCCGGCTTCATCCGCTGCGGCATCTACTACATGACCGAGCTGGACTTCGAACAGGCAAGGCGCAACGACTTCCTCCGCGGCGAGGCCGCCTACGTCGAGCTGATCCCCCGGATGCGACAGCTCACCTGGCGGTTCTACGACACCCAGGCCCGCGAGTGGCGGGATTCGCTCGACGGCGGGCTGCTCGGAAATCTCGTCGAGCTCACTTTTCAGATCGAGGCCAACGCCCCCCCCCTGCGCAGCGTCTTCTGGCACGTAAACGGCTCATGACGACCGACCCCTACAGCCATCGCGCCCCGGCGCAGCGCCGGGGATCGGCCCTCGTCGCGATTCTGTGGATCGTCTCGATCCTCAGCATCGCGGTATTCTCCGCCACGCAGTTCCTCTTCATCGAACTGGAAGCCGAATCCAACTCCTCGGCCCTCTTTCATGCCGAACTGCTCGCCGACCGCGGCATCGCCATCGCCTCGCATCCCTCCGTCGAGCGCGGCGAACCCGCCCTCTTCGGCGCCTTTCCCAACGGCGACGCCTACGCCACCCGCATCAGCAGCGAGG
>SLGN01000524.1 GCA_007123695.1 Verrucomicrobiales bacterium | reverse complement strand
TTGACCTACTTCGCCCTCGTTCTCGGCGAGCTGGTGCCGAAGGGACTGGCGCTGCGCTTTCCGGAGTCGATCGCTTCCGGCATGGCGCGGCCCATGGCGCTGCTCGCGGCGGCGGCGAAGCCGGCGGTCGTCGTTCTCGAGGGCAGCACGAGGTTCGTGCTTTCATTGTTCGGGAACCGTCCGTTGGAGGAGGGGGGCGACTCGGTCGCCGACGTGGAGGTGATCCTGCGCGAGGGAATCGTGACGGGATCGGTCCATCAGGAGGAATCGGAAATGGTCGAGGGGGTCTTCGACTTGCGCGAAGTGCTCGCCGAGGAGGTGATGCAGCCGCGGCCGCGCATTCTCTTCCTGCCCCACGACGCCGCGCCGGCCGACTACCGCGACCTCGTCGCGGAATCGGGCCAGACCGTCTTTCCCGTCTACGAGGAAAACCGGGACACCATTGTCGGAATGGTCGATCTGCGCCGTCTCTTCACCAATCTCGTCGAGGAGCGCCCCAAGCCGCTCGGAGAAATCTGCGAGGAGCCCCTTTTCGTTTCCGAAACGCAGTCGGCCCTGACTCTGCTGGACACGCTGCGGCATTCCCCGCTGGGTGCGGCGCTCGTTGCCGACGAGTTCGGGACGGTGCGCGGCCTCATCAGCCTCGAGGACATCGTCGAGGAAGTCGTCGGCGAACTGCGACCGAACGGGTTGAAGGACCGCCCCGCCCTCGAGCAGTTGGAGGAAGGGGCTTGGCTTGCCGACGGGCTTGTCGAGATCGACGAGGTCGAGGAGGCGATTCCCGGCTTCCATTTCCTAACCGAGGCGGAAAAGGAGCCCTTCCAGACCCTCGCGGGCTACATCCTGCACCGTCTCGACCGTCTGCCCGACGAAGGCGAGTCCTTCGCCGCCGGGGAGTTCGAATTCGAGATCCTCGACATGGACCGCCAGCGCATCGACAAGGTGCGCATCCGCCGGATCCCCGCCGAATCCGACGAGGAAGCATCCGATCCCGGTGACGCCAAAGTCGTCGAGGACGACTAGCGAATCCCCCCCCCCTCAGGCCCGTCAGAATCAGAATCGAAATCGAAATCGAAATCGAAATCGAAATCGTCGCCCAAGGACCGCCCATCTGTGTTGCCGGCACCGCCAACCGCGTGAGCGGGAGGCAGCTCCGAGCGGCAGGCAGGGCTCATCTAGCGCGCAGGGGGTGCGACCAGTTCAAAAGAGGGAAGCGGGCGAAGTCGCCGTCTGTCGAAATCCACTCGCAGCCATGTTCGATGGCCAGCGCGGCATGCCAAGCATCGGCCACCAGTTTGCCTCTCGCCGGGAGCGATTGGCACAGGTCCGAAAAAATCGGCCAGCACCTCTCGCCGGGGCGCAGCAACACGGCCTGGCGCCTCCGCCGGAGAGACTCGCAGAACTCCAGAGCCATCTTTGTCGGCGTCGGATCCCGGAGTATCTTGGGATTCGTGACGATCCTCACGAAACCGCTCAGAACCGCTTCCGAGAGGCCAAAAGCGGACGGCCCCGTCGCAAGTTCCCGCACATACTCAGCGTAGGCTCGGTGCTCGAGAGACTCTTCTCGATGCGCGTAGATCAAGACATTGACATCGCAGAGCTTCATCGCGTGCGATTGCCGTAGCTTGCCTCGTCCTCGGCGGCGAGCAGTTCATTGGGACGGTCCAGATCGATCCCTGCGTAGGGTCCTTCCCCGCGGTAGGTGATCAAGCGAAACGCCTCCGCGTCAGCAGAACCTCGTTCCTCCAAGGCCCTCAGTCCGGCCTCCGCCAGAAAAGCGCTGAAGCTCTTGCCCTCGATCCTCGCTCGGGCACGGAGGCGCTCTCCGAGGCGGTCGTCAAGTAATATGGTAGTCCTCATCTTGCATACCGTATTACTCATGGGGCAGGGGTCAAGCTTTCCTTAAGGGAACCTCCAAAAGCGCCCGCCTCCAACCGCCCCCCGCCAGCATGGCGGAAACGCGCTTGACCTTTTCGGCTTCGGTCGGCTACCCTCCGGGCCATATGAAGACCCTGCCCGCCCTCGCCCTCGTCGCCCTTTTCGCCTCCGCCGCTCCGCGCTCCTCCGCGGATGAATGGATCGAGCTTTTCGATGGAAAGACCTTCTCCGGATGGACCGGCGCGGATGGTGCGAAGCCCGGTCCCGGCTGGAGCATCGCCGACGGCGAGCTGCGGCTCGACGGGAAGGGCGGCAACCTCTTTTCCGAGCGGGAGTTTTCCGACTTCGAGCTCGAATGGGAATGGAAGCTCGAGGAGGGCGGGAACAACGGGATCAAATACTGGGTCACCAAGGTCGGCGGCAAGGAATGGCTCGGCATCGAATACCAGATGCTCGACGACGAAAAGCATCCCGACAGCAAGAACGGGGCGAAGCGGCTCACCGCTTCATTCTACGACATCGAGGCGCCTTTCGAGGGGACGCGTCCGAAGCCCTCGGGCGAATGGAACCACAGCCGCGTCGTGGCCAAGGACGGCAAGCTCGAGCATTGGCTCAATGGCGAGCTCGTGGGACGGGCCGACACGCGGAGCGACGAGTGGGCGGCGAAGATCGCCGAGAGCAAGTTTCGGACGAAGGAAGGCTTCGCTCCGGGACGCGGACGCATCATGCTGACGGACCACAAGGACCGCACCTGGTTCCGCAACATCCGCATCCGCGAGCTTTGATCCGCCGCGCCCCGGCCGGCGGGCCCGCCGGGTTCAGGCGTCGGTGTTGCGGACCTTTTCGAGAAAGCGGTCCGTCTCGCGCCGGATCACCGGCAGCAGCAGGTAGACGCCGATCAGGTTCGGCACCAGCATCGAGAAGACCATCGCGTCGGAGAGCGTCAGGATGTTCCCGAGCGAGGACGAGGCCCCCACGACGATGAGCAGGCAGAAGACGATCTTGTAGAGGGTCACCGGGATGTGGACTTTGTCGTCGCCGAGGAAGCCGAAGAGATACATGACGCCCTGCTGGCCGTAGTAGGACCACGAGATCATCGTGGAGAAGGCGAAGAGAAAGACGGCGAGACTGAGGACGACGGGAAACCAGGCGATCACCGATCCGAAGGCCATCGAGGTCATGGGGACTCCTGCCTTGGCGTTGACCTCGCTCTCGGCGATCCAGCCCGAGACGCGTTCGCTGCGGACGAAGTCCTTGCCGACCAAGGCGATGGCCTCGACGTAACCGTCGCGTGCGGCCCTTGTCTGCACATACTGGCCGGGATCGAGCGTCCGCACCACTTCGGTCGAGTCCGGTGCGGCGACGAGCGAGGCGCCGGCCGGCTTCACCTCGGCGCTGACCTGCCAGGTACCGGTCACGACGAGGACGAGGGCGGTGGTGGAGCAGACCACGACGGTGTCGACGAAGGGTTCGAGCAGTGCGACGAAGCCCTCGCTGGCGGGGTCCTTCGTCTTCACCGCCGAGTGGGCGATGGGAGCCGAGCCGAGGCCCGCCTCGTTGGAGAAGGCGGCCCGCTTGATCCCTTGGACGAGCGTGCCGACGATGCCTCCGGTGACGGCTTCGTCGCTGAAGGCCGAGCCGATGATCGTGGCCATCGCCGCAGGCAGGTCCGCGAGGTTCGTGAGAAGGATCGCGAGCGCGGCGACCATGTAGCCGACGCACATGAAGGGCACGAGGAAGGCGGTGACCCGGGCGATCCAGACGATGCCGCCGATGATGACGCAGCCCACGAGCAGGGCCATGCCGAGGCCGAACCAGACCTTGGCCGCGTCGCCGGCGAAGACGGGGAAGGTGTTGCTCATCTGGCTGAAGGCCTGGTTGGCCTGATACATGTTCCCCGCGCCGAAGGCGCCGCCGATGACGCAGACCCCGAAGACCGCCGCGAGGACCGCGCCGAGGCGCCCGAGGCCGATCTGGGCAAGGCCGTCCCGCAGGTAGTACATCCCGCCGCCCTTGACGACGCCGTTCTTCATGATCTTGCGGTATTTCACCCCGAGAGTGCATTCGGCGAACTTCGTCGTCATGCCGCAGAGGCCCATCAGAACCATCCAGAAGGTGGCGCCGGGCCCGCCCATGGCGATGGCCACGGCGACTCCCCCGATGTTCCCCAGGCCCACCGTCGCGGAAAGCGCCGCGCTGAGGGCTTGGAAATGGGTGATTTCCCCGGGTGCGTCGGGAGGCGTGTACTTTCCCCGGGCGGTGCGCAGCGCCACCCCGAAGCCCCGCAGGTTGATGAAGCGGAAGTAGAACGTGAGAAAGACCGCCGTGAATCCCAGCAGGACGAGGACCACCGGCAGCACGACCCCGTCGGCCACGGGGAAGCCGTAGAAGACGACCGCGTCGAAGCTTTCCGCGATCGGCGCCACGGTCTGATCGATCCGTGCGGCCAGGCTCAGCTCGCTGCCCCCCCCATCCTCGGCCGCGGCGGGCACGACGGACATCGCAAGAAGGGCTGCGGCCATGGCGAGCCCCGGAAGGATCCGTCGGAAAACAGGCGCGGAGGGCGGTAGCGGGCAGGTCATGAGCGTTCCGGCTAGGCTAGGATCCCGAGACCGGGTTTGGCAACCGCATTTTTTCGATGGAGCGCCGCTCGCCGAGAAGATCGCCCTGGCGTGCGGCGACCGGCGGACGCCGGATCAAAGCGGGAAGTTCGCCTTACTGAGTTAATATTTGCAAGGCTAAAGATTTATGTTGAGCAAAAATTCCGGAGAAAGGGGGGGATGGTTCCTGGATTTGGCACCCATTTTACCATTGGATGGTGGCGTGCCGGAGGGGGGGCGGAGCGCGGTGGGCTCAGGCGAGGATCTTCTTTGCCACCTCGCCGTGGACGTCGGTGAGGCGGAAGTCGCGTCCGGCGTAGCGGTAGGTGAGCTTGGTGTGGTCGAGGCCGAGGAGGTGGAGGATGGTGGCGTGCCAGTCGTGGATGTGCATGCGGTCCTCGACGGCCTTGTAGCCGTGGTCGTCGGTGGCGCCGTAGCGCAGGCCGCCTTTGACTCCGCCGCCGGCCATCCAGATGGAGTAGCCCTGGTTGTTGTGGTCGCGCCCGTTGGCGGTCTGTCCGTGGGGGGTGCGGCCGAATTCGCCGGCCCAGACGACGAGGGTGTCCTTGAGCAGGTCGCGCTGCTTGAGGTCCTGGAGAAGGGCGGCGATGGGCCGGTCGGTCTCGCCGCATCGTTGCTCCAGTCCTTCGCGGAGGTTGCGGTGGTGGTCCCAGTTGCCGTGGTTGACCTGGATGAAGCGAACCCCGGCCTCGGCGAGACGGCGGGCGCTGAGGCATTGCCGGGCGAAGGGGCCGGTGGCGTTGTCGTCGATGCCGTAAAGCTTTTTGATGGACTCGGGCTCGCCGGAGAGGTCGAGGACCTTGGGCACCTCGTCCTGCATGCGGAAGGCGAGCTCGAAGGATTCGATGACGCCCTCGACTTCGGGCTGGTGCCGCTCGCGCTCGAGCTTGGCCCGGTTGAGTCCGTTGACGAAGTCGAGCTGGGCGCGCTGGAGTTCGGCGGAGAGCCGAGGGTTGCTGATGTTGCCGATGGGCGGCCCGGCTTCGGCTCCGCGCGCGAAGCGGTTGCGGGCCTCGCGGCCCACAGGGGTGCCTTGGTAGATCGCGGGAAGAAAGGCGCTGCCGTAGTTCTGCGCTCCGCCCCCCGGAGAGAGGGTGATGAAGCCCGGCAGGCTGTCGTTCTCGGTGCCGAGGCCGTAGAGGGTCCAGGCGCCGAGGGAGGGGCGCACGAACTGGAAGTTGCCCGTGTGCATCTGGGTGGTGGCCTGGGGGTGGTTCGGCAGGTCGGTGTGCATGCCGTTGACGAGGCAGAGGTCGTCGGCGTGCCCGGAGAGATGCGGAAAGAGCGAGGAGATGGGCAGTCCGCTCTCGCCCCGGGGCTGGAACTCGAAGGGCGATCCGAGCAGGCCGGCGACGCCGCGACCCGGCTTGCCGTGGTCGCGCTGGAGCAGGGGCTTGTGGTCGAAGGTGTCGACGTG
>SLGN01000233.1 GCA_007123695.1 Verrucomicrobiales bacterium | reverse complement strand
TACGCACAGCTCCTCGAACTGGCGCGCTCGCTGCAGGCGTCACCCCCGCCCATCTCCGAAGAGGCCGCCGCCGCCCGGCTCGCCGCCCTCGCCGCGCTCGGCCGTATCCAGCTTTCCCAACGGCAGCCCGAGGCCGCCCTCGTCCTTTTCCGCGAGGAGATCAAGCTGCGCGAGCAGAACGTCCGCCTCCGGCCCGACGACACAGACGCCAAAGCGGCGCTCGCCTTCGCCTACGCCGCCGCCTCCGAATGCCTCGACCCCGCCGTGGAGACCTCGCGTGCCCTCGCCGTCTTCTACCTCGAGCAGGCCCTCGCCCTGATCGGACAGCTGCCCACCGACATCCGCGAAAGGCCCGACATCGCGGACAAAGCCGCCGCCTTCCTCAGCTCCCTCGAGTCCATGGAGAGGTGACGGCGCGGACGCGGCTCTTGGAGAGTCGGAGAAAATCGACTATCTTCACGGCTCCGTTGCTGCAGCCTCTCCACCTACGCCCCCACGCCGATGGGCCCCACCCGAGCCACAGTTTTCCTCCTCGCCGCGTTCGCCGTCTCCCCCGGGCTCGGCGCGTCCGAAACGGGAGCGATCGACTTCAACCGCGACGTCCGGCCCATCCTCTCCGACAAGTGCTTCCAGTGCCACGGCCCCGACGAGCAGACCCTCGAGGCCGACCTGCGCCTCGACCGACGCGAATCCGCCCTCGCCCGCGAGGCCCTTGTCCCGGGCGATCCGGATCGCAGCGAACTTCTCGCCCGCGTTCTCAGCGACGACCGCAGCGAAGTCATGCCGCCCCCCCGTGCCAAGAAGTCCGTCACTCCCGCCGAGGCGGAGATCCTGCGCAAGTGGATCGCCGAGGGCGGCGAATACAAG
The DNA here is from genome assembly GCA_007123695.1 of Verrucomicrobiales bacterium. Lineage (GTDB taxonomy): Bacteria > Verrucomicrobiota > Verrucomicrobiia > Verrucomicrobiales > DEV007 > Arctic95D-9. The sequence continues at coordinate 5,055 of SLGN01000233.1, read as the reverse complement.
GGGCACTGGGCCTTCGAACCCGTCGCCGCGCCCGAGCCGCCCCCCGTCGCCGACGAAGCCGCCGCTAAGAACCCCGTCGACCGCTTCGTTCTCGCCGAACTCGAAGCCCGCAGCATCGCCCCCTCGCCCGAAGCCGATCCCGCCACCTTGGCGCGCCGGCTCCACCTCGACCTAACAGGGTTGCTTCCCCCGCCCAACAGGGTCGAGTCCTTCCTCGCCGAGCACCGGGCCGATCCCGACAAGGCCGTCTCCGACCTCGTCGACGAGCTCCTCGCCTCGCCCCACTACGGCGAGCGCTGGGGACGCCACTGGCTCGACCAAGCCCGCTACGCCGACTCCCACGGCTACAGCATCGACGGCGACCGCGCCCAGTGGCCCTACCGCGACTGGGTCATCCGCGCCCTCAACGACGACCTTCCCTTCGACCGCTTCACCATCGAGCAGATCGCCGGCGACCTCCTGCCGGACCCCGCAAAATCCCAGCTCGTCGCCACCGGCTTCCACCGCAACACCCTCATCAACCAGGAGGGCGGCACCGACAACGAGCAATTCCGCAACGAGGAAGTCGTCGACCGCGTCAACACCACCGGCGCCGTCTGGCTCGGGCTGACGCTCGGCTGCGCCCAGTGCCACACCCACAAATACGACCCCATCAGCCACCGGGAATACTTCGAACTCTTCGCCTTCTTCAACCACGGCACCGACGTCAACAACACCGGCGCCACCGTCGATGTCAGCGAGGGGGAGCTTTTTCTCGAAAATCCCGATCCCGAGAAGCTAGCCCGGCTGGAGGAGGCTCGCGCCGCGCTCGCCCGCACCCTCGCCGCCACCACCAAGCGCCAGGCCGAATGGGAGAAGTCCCTGGGTGCGGGGGCTTCAGCCGACGGGTCCGAAGGCAAGGCCGCGCCCGACAAGGCCGATTCCCCCCTCCTCGTCGCCCTCGGCACCGAACCCGCCAAGCGCAGCAACGAGCAGAAGCGGCTTCTCACCGCCGAATTCGCCAAGGTCGATTCCGAAAAAAAGGCCGCCGATCGTGCCCTCTCCGAGGCGAAGCGCGCCCTCGGCCTGGGGGCTTCCGCCAAAGCTATGGTCATGCGCGACCTGCCCCAGCCTCGCGAGACCTTCATCCACCTGCGGGGCAGCTTCCTCGACCACGACCTCGAGACCGGCCCCCTGCGTCCCGGAACCCCCGCAGCGCTGCCTCCCTTGCCCGAAGCGGGCGGCGACGGGGAAATGCCCGACCGCCTCGACCTCGCCAAATGGCTCGTGCGCACCGACCACCCCCTCGTCCCCCGCGTCACCGTCAACCGCGCCTGGATGCGCTTCTTCGGCGCCGGCCTCGTCGAGACCGAGAACGATTTCGGCACCCAGGGCGCCTACCCCAGCCACCCCGAACTTCTCGACTGGCTCGCCCGCGACTTCGTCGAGGGGGGCTGGTCCATGAAGCGACTGATCAAGACCATCGCCACCTCCGCCACCTACCGACAGGCCTCCCGCGCCCGGCCCGAACTTGCCGAAACCGATCCCCTCAACAAACTGCTCGCCCGCCAGAACCGGCTCCGCGTCGAAGCCGAGATCGTCCGCGACGCCGCCCTCTCCGCCAGCGGCCTTCTCCATCCCAAGATCGGCGGTCCCGGCGTGCGGCCGCCCCAGCCCGACGGCGTCTACGCCTTCACCCAGACCAAAAAGAACTGGACCGCCGCCACCGGCCCCGACCGCTACCGGCGCGGGCTCTACATCCACTTCTACCGCAGCGCTCCCTATCCCCTGCTCACCACCTTCGACTCGCCCGACTTCCAAAGCGTCTGCACCGCCCGGGTGCGCTCCAACACCCCTCTGCAGGCTCTTTCCCTCGCCAACGACGAAGCCCTTTTCGAGCTTGCCCGGGGACTCGGATCGCGCCTGCTGCGGGAGGAGCCCCGCGACGAAGAGGCCCGCCTCCGGCGCGCCTTCCTTCTGTGCTACGGGCGCCCCCCATCCGAAGCCGAGCGCAACGCCGTGGCCTCCTTCCGCGAGACCCAGCTCGCCTCCTTTCGCAACGAGCCCGAAGCCGCCGAGGCCGTCGCCCCTCCCGACCGCCCCGAAACCGTCGATCCCGTGACCGCCGCCGCCTGGACAGGCGTCGCCCGGGCCTTGATGAACACCGACGAGTTCATCACCCGAGAGTGAGCCCGATCCAAAACCGTGCCCCGCACGGCAACCTGATGCGGCGGCGGCGTGATAGCAGTCAACGCCGAACCAGAAATTTGATCCCCCATCACTTCGCGCCCAAAAATAAATTACAAATATTATTAGCCTGCTTATTTGCACGAAAAATTACCGTGATAGTTCCCGATTCCGAATCCAGACATCCGACTTCAGCGTCAGGCAGCGAGACATCTCGATCATCAATAAATGTCCTGCCGAGTAATTTGCTGCCGAGTAATTTGCCGATCAATTGGATTTGATTGTCTTTCCGACGAAACTGCTGAATGTCCGGCTAGATCAGCTCCCAGCCGTTGCGGTAGCTTCCGTGGATAAGGGGTTCTGCCTCCGGGAGACCGCTCGCTTCCAGCTTTGTGGCGTTCCACTCGATCGATTTGCCGGTGCGCAGTGCGAGGATCCCGAGTTGGACGATTTCGGTGAGGTGCGCGGCGCGATCGAAATGACTCCCCGCCTTGGGACCTCCCTTGCAGGCATCCAGCCACTCGCGTTGGTGACCGTCGGAGCGCGGCAAGCTCGGTTTCGGAAGCGGCGCCGAGGAGGCGAGTTCGTCCGGAAATATCCTCGGGCCGGTACCGGAGCCGTGGGTCAACACCACGCCGCGGTCGCCGATGTAGAGGGCGCCACGGCGGGGCAACTCGAGGTCGCCGAGGGCCTCGGGCACCGCCGGTTTGAGCCCTCCGTCATACCATGTCAACCGCATCGCGGGACGCTCCCCCTCGCCGGGGAATTCGTAGTGTGCGATGGCGCCGGGAGGGACGATTTCGTCGTTCGTCAGCCCGGCGGCATGGGCAGTGACCCGCGTCGGCAGGGGCAGGTCGTAGGCCCAGGTGGGGGCGTTGAGCTCGTGGCATCCGAAGTCGCCGAGGGCTCCGTTGCCGAAAGGCCAGAAATCCCGCCAACTGAAAGGATGGTAGGCTGGGTGGAAGTCGCGCCATTCCCGGGGGCCGAGCCAAAGATCCCAGTTCAGGCCCTCCGGCACTTCCTGGGGCGGACCGGGGCGACCGAGCAGGTCCGCCCCGTAGCGGCCTGCGCCGACCCAGCAATGGATTTCCCGCACCGTTCCTACCGCTCCGCTGCGGAGGCACTCGATCGTTTCGCGGATGCCGTCCTCCGCCGTGCCCTGATTCCCCATCTGGGTCGCGACGCCTGTTTCGCCGGCGACTTCGGCGACGAGGCGGGTTTCGCGGAGATTGTGGGCGAGGGGCTTTTCGCAGTAGAGATGCTTGCCCGCCCTCATCGCCAGAACCGATGCCCACGCATGAAGGTGGTCGGGCGTCGCGCAGAGGACGGCGTCGATCCCTTTCTCCTTTTCGAGAAGCACCCGGAAATCCTCGTATTCGGCGCAGCGGAAATCCGGAATGGTCTGCGAATAGTGCGCCTCGATCTGCTGGATCGCCGGTTGCCGTCCCTGCCGCTCGCGGTTCCCTTCCTTGAGGTGGGATTCTGCTGGATCGGCCACCGCGACGATGCGGGCGTCGCCGTGCGCGAAGAGCTTCCGAGCGTTGGCGATGCCCATCCCGCCGGCTCCCACGAGGGCGATGTAGACGGTCTCGCTCGGCGCGACGAAGCCGGGTCCCCCGATGACGTGGCGCGGGACGATTTGAACCGTTGCCGCTGCGGCGACGGCTTTCCGGAGAAAATTGCGCCGGGAATCGGCTTGGTGGGTGGTGGGAGGCTTCATTTCGGAGTTGAGTTGGTCGAATGGCGGGAGGGCATCCATCTTGCTATCGGAGAATACTCGCAGGCTGATCCGACCGCTCTGGCGGGATGGCGTGCCGCGCTGCAAGACAGAGAGAGGGGCGATTACGCCGGGGGGAATCCACTCAGATTCCGGCAACTTACTTCCAGCCAAGGAGACTTTAGTGAAAATTGGTGGGATAAATTGCTTGCTGGACCCTAGGAATTCCGCTATACCGGAAACTCTCCTCATTTCAAACCACGCGATCCAATGAAATTCAGCGAAGCCCAAATCACGAGAACAGAAAAGATTTCCCGGGGAGGCGGCGCCTTTGTCGCCAAGGTTTTGGCTACAGCTCTGCTTTTGGCTCTCTCGTCCGCTGAATTCGCCAACGCCCAAGGCAACAGTCGACGGATTCTCCGACAGTTCGGGTACAACAAGGAATACGCCGGAGTGATTCGGGGCTTCCAGCATTACCGCACTACGGGTTCGACTCCCTTCGAGCGGGACCGCATCAGTCGGCTGAAGCGAATCACGATACCGGTTCCTCCCCGTGAGGTGGTTGCGGATCCCCAAGGAGAGGGGGAATACCGCATCGTGAACCGCATCGTTGCAAATCGCCGCCGTGCTACGATTCGCGGAAACTACTTCGGCGTCGCCGAGAACCCGCGGACGGGGAATCCTCCAGGGGTTCCCGCGAAGGCGACAACGAGGGTCGGTGTTCGGATCATCCGAATCGTTCGCAACAACCGGAGGGGCAAGATCGTTTCCGCGTCGTACCTCGACCGCATTGTAGAATTTGATCGTATTGAGACCCAAGTGATCCTCGCACGCTGGTTGGTGAGAGGTCGATTGAGGTAGGCAGAAGTCTGCAAGAACTCACGTGGGCGTGCCAATTTTGGGACACGCCCCGCCGTAACCTGAATAATTCACGAAGCCCGGAACTGGCAAGCGGAAGGAGCGTGATCGGCGGCCGGAGGACCGCGACCGCCGCGGAGGGCGGTTTTTCGCGGCGATCGTGGCGAAATCCGAAGCTTCGGTACACGCTCGAGCTGCCCTCCGCGGCTGTGCGCGGAGGGCTGGGATCCCGTTTCAGGTGGAGTCGCACTCCCGCAGGGCCGCGCAACGGACCGCCAGCGCCCCCCAGAGACCACGCAGCGGGTGGCTTTCGG
>SLGN01000077.1 GCA_007123695.1 Verrucomicrobiales bacterium | reverse complement strand
GCGTTTCCCGAGTTTTGGCTCAAATTCCAGTTCACTCACGGCATTAAGGTGCGACTTTTAAATTAAACTCGCAACTAAAAATTGAAGTCGCGCTTTCATTTGCTTGCCAGGAGCCCTTGAAGCGACTGGCGGACGGCGGCGTAGCTTTGAAGCCATGCCGAAAGGGCCGCAGGAGGGCCGTTGGTGCGGTATTCGGCGGTTTCTTCGCGGACCACGGTGCTCTCGGTGCCAACATACAGCGGAATGCTCAGATTGCCCTCCAAGAGGTAAGATTCGAGCTGGGAGAGGGTGACGGCGGGCATGGGGAATAAAACGCGGAATTGAACACGGAATTGAACACGGTCGGGGTTCGTGTTTAATTCTTCTGGCGGTGCAGGAATGGTGCAAGTCATTGATTTACAGGAATATCGCCGGCACTTGGCGCGGTGCGATGGCTTTGCCCTCCGCCGCCAAGAGCTGCAACAGGTGCTGAACTTGTCTCTCTATTCGCATATCAGCAGTCCCTCCCGTTTCAATATTCCAACAAGCCTCTCCTCCGCCACAAACGCCGCCTCCGCGCGCTCTCGCAGCCGCTGCTTCGCCTCCGTCACCGTCAACACCTCGCCCTCTACCTTTGGCTCGACCTAGCGGGGGATTTTGAGGTTGTGGTCGTTGGCGGCGAGCTCCTTGAGGGTGACGACGCGAGCGACGTTTTCCACATCCTGCAAATCCCGGACCCATCCGTGGATGCGCTCGACTTGCTCGGTCCTCCACCGGCTGCTTTCTTCCGGCCCTCCGTGACCTTCGCCCTGCTCATCTGCACGGACACTGAAGCCCCAACGGGGCGCTCCATTCCAGCCGGGGGCATCGCCCCGGGTCGGGTACCAGAGGAAACAGAGCCCGGAAGGGGCGACCCATCGGGGCCGGAGCCGTTCGTCCGGAATGGAGCGCCCCTTCAGGGCTTGTCACGGTTGAAATCGGCCAGATGACTGGGGCAATGCCCCAGCCTGGGATGCGGCGTGCCCTTGGCGCTCTCGGTCTTGCTCCCGAGTCTGCGCTGGCGCGTCACGCGCTGCCCGGTCACGCGGGAACGGGCTCGTAACGCAGCCGCATCAATTGGCGGGCGGAAACCGCCAGCTCGGCGTAGGTCCGGCCCTGATCGTCGGAGATCTCGACCTCGAAGTCTCCGTCGCCGAGTCTTTCGACGACGGTACCGACCTGTCCGGCTACAAGCCCGGCCTCGGGCAGGTCGGCGGTCAGGGCGACGACGACGAGCAGATCTAGGGTCGAGTTCATCGCAGGCCCGACAAGAATCACGCCGTAGCCAAGGGGTGGATCGAGGAGATCTCTTCGGCACTCTCCAGCTTCGCCTTCCGAAGCAGCCACTCGTCCTGGAGGGCAAGCCAGTATTCTGCACGGTTCCCGAAGTAGCGACCGAGGCGGAGGGCCATGTCGGGGGTGATGAGGCGGCGTCCGGCCAGGACGTCGTTGATTCGTTGCGGGGGGACATGGATGGCGGACGCCAAGGCCCGTTGGGAGAGACCGTGGTCCTCGAGGAATTCACCGAGCAGTCCTGCCGCGAAGTTGTGCAGGGCGGAAGAATCGGCGTTGGAGTTGTCTTTCATTTCAGTGGTAGTCGATGATGGAAACCTTCTCGGCGTCGGCACCCGTCCACACGAAGATGACTCGCCATTGTTGGTTGATCCGGATGGAGTGGTAGTCCTTGAGAGGTCCGCGGAGGCACTCCAAGTGGTTTGACGGGGGTTGACGGAGGTCTTCGATGGATACGGCTCTGTGGATCTGGACCAAACGACGCAGGGCGCGTGCTTGAATGTCCGGGTGGAGCTTCCGGATCCTCCCGCCTTCAAAGAGGCGCTGGGTCTCCTTGTCCCCGAAGCTCTTGATCATTGGCGAAGCGTAACCGAAAACGGTTACATTGGCGAGAGAAATTGCTGCTTCTGGTTCCCCGACCGGACTGAAATCCTTCCGTGGGATCCGTTCACTGACACTCACCCCTCCAAATTCGGCGCCAGCCACTTCTCGGCTTCCTCCAGGCTCATGCCCTTCCGCGCCGCATACGCCTCCAACTGATCCCGCCCGATCTTGCCGACGTTGAAGTATCTCGCGGCCTCGTTGAAGAAGTAAAGCCCGCTCACACTGCTCGGCGGGAACATGGCGTAGCTGCTCGTCAGCTCCATGCCGACCCGGGCCTCGACGTCGAGGAGGTCCCAGAGGGTCGCCTTCTCGGTGTGGTCGGGGCAGGCGGGGTAGCCGGCGGCGGGGCGGATGCCGCGGTAGCGCTCGCGGATGAGGTCTTCGACGCTGAGGTTCTCCCCAATGCCGAAGCCCATGAAGCGGCGGACGTTGCGGTGGAAGAGCTCGGCGAGGCCTTCGGCGAAACGGTCGGCGAGGGCCTGGATGAGGATGGCGGTGTAGTCGTCGTGCTTGTCCCGGAAGGTCTTGGCGTACTCCTCGACTTCGTTGCCGGCGGTGACGGCGAAGGCGCCGAGGTAGTCGGCGCGGCCGCTCCCGAGGGGGGCGACGAAGTCGGCGAGGCTCTGGAAGGGGGTGCCGGGCTTCACTTTCTCCTTTTGCTGGCGGAGGAAGTGGAAAGTCGCGAGCGCGTCGCTGCGGGTCTCGTCGGCGAAGAGGCGCACGTCCTCTCCGGTGGAGGCGGCGGGCCAGACGCCCCAGACGCCGCGGGCGTGGACGCGGTTGTTCTGCACGAGCTCGTCGAGGACGCGGCGGGCGTCGTCGTAGAGCTTTTGCGCCTCGGCGCCGTGCTGCGCGTGCGTGAGGATCTTGGGGAAGACGCCGCGCAGCTCCCAGGCGTGGAAGAAGGGGGTCCAATCGAAGACTTCGACGATCTCGGCGAGGGGCACGGGGTCCTCAAGGTGGGCGCCGATGGATTCGGGGGTGGCGATGTCGGCGGCGGCCCAGTTGACGGCGTAGTGCTGGGCGCGGGCCTCCTCGTAGGGGACGTAGACGGCGGTGGAGCCTTTGCCGGCGAAGAGGGCGCGCTCTTTCTCCTCGCGCTCGCGGTGCTCGGCGAGGAAGGGCTCGCGGAGGTTTTCGGAGAGGAGCGAATTGCAGACGCCGACGACGAGGGAGGCGTCGATGACGTGGACGACGGGCTGGCCGAAGTGGGGGGCGATCTTGATGGCGGTGTGGGCGCGCGAGGTGGTGGCGCCGCCGATGAGGAGGGGCTGCTTGACGCCGCGCTTCTCGAATTCCTTGGCGTTGTAGATCATCTCGTCGAGCGAGGGGGTGATGAGTCCGCTGAGGCCGATGATGTCGGCTCCGTGCTCGGCGGCGGCGGCGAGGATGCGGTCGCAGTCGACCATCACGCCGAGGTCGATCACTTTGTAGCCGTTGCAGCCGAGGACGACGCCGACGATGTTCTTGCCGATGTCGTGGACGTCGCCTTTGACGGTGGCGATGACGAAGACGGGGGCCTTGTCCTCGTCGCCTTCCTTCTTCTCGGCGAGCATGAAGGGCTCGAGGTAGGCGACGGCCTTTTTCATGACGCGGGCGCTCTTGACGACCTGGGGCAGGAACATCTTGCCGGCCCCGAAAAGTTCGCCGACGACTTTCATGCCGTCCATGAGGGGGCCTTCGATCACGGCGAGGGGTTTGCCGAGGGCGGCGCGGGCCTCTTCGGTGTCCTCCTCGATGTAGTCGGTGATGCCTTTGACGAGGGCGTGGGTCATGCGCTCGAGCACGCTGCCCTCGCGCCAACTGAGGTCGGGGCCGCTCTGGCGGTCTCGGGACTGGGCGCCGGCGGCTTTGAGCTCCTCGGCGTGGTCGATGAGGGCTTCGGTGGCGCCGGGGTGGCGGTTGAGGAGGACGTCCTCGACGAGCTGCTTGAGCTTGGGCTCGATCTCGTCGTAGACCTCCAGCATGCCGGCGTTGACGATGCCCATGTCCATGCCGGCCTGGCCGGCGTGGTAGAGGAAGGCGGCGTGCATGGCCTCGCGCACGACGTTGTTGCCGCGGAAGGAGAAGGAGATGTTCGACACCCCGCCGCTGACCTTGGCTCCGGGGAGGTTCTGCTTGATCCAGCGGGTCGCCTCGATGAAGTCGACGGCGTAGTTGTTGTGCTCATCCATCCCGGTGGCGACGGTGAGGATGTTGGGATCGAAGATGATGTCGTCGGGGTTGAAGCCGACTTCGTCGACGAGGATGCGGTAGGCGCGCTCGCAGATGCGGATCTTGTCCTCGTAGGTGGCGGCCTGGCCCTGCTCGTCGAAGGCCATGACGACGACGGCGGCGCCGTATTTCATGACGGCGCGGGCCTGCTCGCGGAACTTGTCCTCGCCTTCCTTCAGCGAAATGGAGTTGACGATGCCCTTGCCCTGGAGGCATTTCAGGCCGGCTTCGACGACTTCCCATTTGGAGGAGTCGACCATCACGGGCACGGCGGCGACGTCGGGCTCTCCGGCGAGGAGGTTGAGGAAGCGGGTCATCATTTCGACCCCGTCGATCATGCCTTCGTCCATGCAGACGTCGATGACGGGGGCGCCGTTTTCGACCTGCTGGCGGGCGACGGCGACGGCTTCCTCGAGCTTGCCTTCCTTGACGAGCTTGGCGAAGCGCGGCGAGCCGGCGACGTTGGTGCGTTCGCCGACCATCAGGAAGCCTTTTTCCTCGGTCTGGTTGAAAGCCTCGGATCCGCTGAGGCGCATCGCGGGCGTGGGCTCGGGCACGGCGCGGGGCGGGTGGCGCTCGGCGACCTTGGCGATGGCGGCGACGTGGGCGGGGGTGTTGCCGCAGCAGCCGCCGATGAGGTTGACGAGGCCGTTGGCGGCGAAGCGCTCGATCTCGCGCTCCATGTCGGTGGGGAGGAGGTCGAAGCCGGTGGGGGCGAGGGGGTTGGGCAGGCCGGCGTTGGGGTAGACGGAAACGTGGCTGGCGGCGACGCGGGAGAGCTCGGCGAGGTGGGGCTCGATGAGGTCGGGGCCGAGGGAGCAGTTCAGCCCCACGGCGAGGGGTTTGGCATGGGCGACGGCGTTCCAGAGGGCCTCGGTCTTTTGCGCCGAGATCATGGTTTCGCCGCCGCGGCCGACGGCGGCGGAGACGATGATGGGCAGCTCGAAGCCGTCCTCGTCGTAGACCTCGCGCAGGGCGACGAGGGCGGCCTTGGCGTTGAGCGAGTCGAAGATGGTCTCGACCATCATGATGTCGGCGCCGCCGGCGACGAGGGCGCGGACCTGGTGTTTGTAGGCGTCGCGCACCTGGTCGAAGATGACGACGCGAAAGCCGGGGTCCTCGGCGTCGGGCGAGTTGGTGAGGGAGACGGTCATGGGCCCGATGGCCCCGGCGACGTAGCGTTTGCGCCCGGTGTCGCTGCCGATGCGGTCGCACCATTCGCGCGCGAGCTTGGCGGACTCGTAGTTGATCTCCCAAGCGAGGTCTTTGAGAAAGTCGTTGTCGCAGACCTCGCGGGCGAAGAACTCGGGGTCCTTGCGGCCCTTGCCGCTCTCGCGGGGGTCTTCGACGAAGAACTCGCTCTGCGCCAGAGAGGTGGCGGAGAAGGTGTTGGTCTCGATGATGTCGGAGCCGGCCTCGAGGAAGCGCTTGTGGATGTCGCCGATGACCTCGGGCTGGGTCAGGGAGAGGATGTCGCCGTTGTTGAGGAGGTCCTTGGAGGAGGACGCGAAACGCTCACCGCGGGCCTGGGCTTCGTCCAGCTTATACTCCCGGATCGTCGTGCCCATGGCGCCGTCGAGGACGAGGATGCGCTTGGCGAGTTCGGCGCGAAGTTCGGTGGTGAGGTCGGGGGTCATGGGGCGGGGGCGGTGAACTGTAAACCGAGAACTGTGAAAGGTGGCTCAGCCCACAGGGACGTGGCGGCTCGGGAGTGTTCGGTCGTGGGCGCTGCTTTCGGCGAGGATGGTGAGGAAGCGGAGGGGCCAGAGCGAGAGTGGGCTGGAGGGAGGAATCG
>SLGN01000619.1 GCA_007123695.1 Verrucomicrobiales bacterium | reverse complement strand
TGCCGGGAGTTCCGCGGGCCGATGCGTCCCGGTTGGCGCTCCAGCGAGGCCGTCACCGGCGGCGCCATCCTCGAGAAAAACGTCCACCATTTCGACCTCTTCAACTGGATGATGGGTCGCCCACCGGTTCGGGTTAGCGCCCATGGCGGGCGGAACGTGCTGACCGACCGCGAAGTGCTCGACAACGCCCAAGTGCTGGTGGAATACGAGGGCGGACGCCGCGCCAGCCTCGAACTCTGCCTTTTCGCCCCGCATGGAGGCGACTGCGAAATCGGCGCCTGCGGGGACAAGGGCCGCATAGACACCCGCAATCAAGCCCTCGAACTCGTCCACCACCGCTTCGGCCCTCCCGACCGGACCGTGATGCGGATCGCCGACGACGGGGACTCGGCCCATTTCACGGACAGTTCCGGCCGCGTCGACCGCGGCATCCGGCCGCAGCTCGAACACTTCGCCGAATGCATCCGCGAGGGACGCGTTCCGCTCAACGACGGAGCCTCGGCGAGATCCGCCGTGGCCGTCTGCCTCGCCGCGCAGGAGTCGGTGCGGCGGCGCGAGACCGTTTGGATCGAGGAGTTGGAGGATCGGTGAGCGGTTCACGGTTCACGGTTCACGGTTCACGGTTCACGCCGCGCCCGATGCAGGAAAAACCGTCCCCGTCTCAACGCATCGTTGCGCCGGTCTCTCCGCTTGGTCGGGCGGGTTGCAGGCGCAGCTCCTCGCGTGCGTCTTGGGAGAGGCCCTGGAAGGATTCAAGCCAGTTGTTTGCCGCTCCCTCGTCGTAGTTCCTCCACTCCCTGACGAGCTCGACCACGAGAGCGTCGGTTTCTTCGCCGACAGGCAGTTGCGACACGGCTTGCGCGGCGGAGCCGGGATCCTGCTGCGACCAGATTTCGAAGACCAGCTCGCGTGCAGCGGTCTTTGTTTCAGGGTCCGCAAAGGCCGTCTCGGTCAGGGCGAGGGCGGCGCCCGGATCGACCGAAGCGTGGGAAGCGAGGACCGCCTCGAGAAAGATCTCGCGTTGCTCGGGCTCGGCGTCCGAATGGTTCAGCACGTAGTCGATCGCTGCGGAGGCGTCGAGCTTCGCCCAGCCCGCCAGCAGTCCTGTGCGCGCGCCTTCGAATTCCTCCGGAGAGAGCGAATCGCGCAGGGCGTCGATGCGGCGGAAGGTCTCAGAGGGATCGCTTGCGGCCAGCTCGTAGGCGGCCAGTTCGGCGATCGCGCCGCGCATAGGTTCGCCTTCCTCGGAAGCCGCGAAATCGAAGGCGCCGACCGGATCCTCCATGGACCAGTTCAAGGCGATCTCGGTGATGGCGTTGTGGCGGTCGATACCTTGGAGCTGGGGCAGCACCTCTTCCAAGGCACGCCGCGGATCCCGCCGGGAGAGCTCGCTAACGAGGGAGAAAAGCCCCTCGCTGCGGAGAGGGCCTGCCGGCAGATCCAAGAGAAACGCGAGAGTCCGTCGCCAGGAGCCGTCGGCGACGGATTCCGAAACCAGCCGCTGCAGGAATTCGCCGCGCCGCCCCCAGTCGCGGATCTCTTCGTATCGCGCCCGGATCTCCTTCTCCGTCGCCGTGTCCGGCACCGACGGTGATCCGCTTGCTCTTGCTCCCGATGGAGCCGACGCTGAGGTTCCTTCCGCAAGAGTGATCGGACGGCCCGGAGTCTCCGGATCTGGAGCTTTTCCAGACCCTGGAAAAAGAATCGCGTGGGCTCCGAAGCCAGCGGCGGCGCCGACGGCGAAGGTGGCGGCAACGAGGAGGCGTAGGTCCATCGGGAGAGGGGAGGGGGATCCCGGCCTGAATTCCGGGATTCGTGGCGGCAGGCAGAGGCACTAGAGAAGGTCCGATCTGCGGAAGTTCTGGCGCGAGCGGAAGACCCAGCCAAAGCCTGGAGTCCATTCGGCAGCGCCGATGGTTGGCCACAGATAGCGGTTGAAGCGGCGCAGCGGCCCCCGTCCGAACGGCTGCGGGTATCCCCACCCGCGGGCGAGGGGGCGATATCCGCGAGTGCGCATGATGTAGCCCCGGGTGCCCCGGAAAAAGATCATGCCCCACAATTCGTAGCTGAGGGAGCCGGAAAAATCGAAGTTCGAGCGTGCGATGTGCGTCATGCGTCCGCTTCGATAGAACCCGTTCCGCCAGTAGCGGCCGGCTCCCCGGTTCCGGAATCGGCCCGTCATCGGGACGGAGTTGAAGTAGGCGTGGACTCCGGCGCGGGAGTAGGTTCCCCGTCCGGTCAGGCGGATCGGCGCGGCCTCGGCATCCTCTTCAAAGAAGCAGGAGACGCCGAGCAGGACGCACGCGAGGAACACGGCGTGTCCTTTCGACCGCCTCGAAAAATCTTTGAAGAAAGCGGGACGTTTCTGCGAGAGGAATGAAGGAGTCATGGTTTCTTGGGTTGGAGTGGACATCGGGGCGCGGCGGTTGGATACGCCACAACACGGCATAAGTTACAGACGAGCCCGACTTGCCGCTATTCGCGGCGATTCGTATTCTTTCGTAGGGAATTTGCGTACGCAAAGTGAAGGCAAAATGAGGAAATCTTAGGCAATTACGGCCTGAATTCGCCTTGTCTCATTTTTGTTCAACCTCGTTGATCGTTGATGCGTAAAATCATCGTCTGGAATGCTGGACTCTGCAAGCTTCCCGACTTACCAGCGTCAACCGCAACCGAACCAAGATCCGAAGCCACCATGTCCATCGCCGCCCTTGAACCCGACATCATCCTGAATCCTGAAAAGCGCCACTTCCCGGAGTTCAGTCTCGAGCGCCTCCTCGGCACCGTCTTCGCCCCCACCGAGGGCTGCCGCGTCGCCATCCTCATCGATCTCCAGGACCTCTCCCTCATGAAGGGCTACGCCTTCCTCGACGCCGAGGGCCACGATGTCCAGCGCAAGGCCTACGAGGAGTTCTACCTCGGTCTCAAGGACGGCGGTCTCGAGGCGCTCGGCATGACCGGCGGAGAAATGTTCGCCTACAACATCTCAGGCGGGTCCAACCTCGATCTGGACGACGAGTGCATGGACGCATCCGGACGGTGCCTCAGCCTCGACCGGGACATCTACCCGAACTACGACATCATCCTCTGCATCTCGACCTACTCCGCCACCGCGCCCCTCACCGCCAAGTGCAAGGAGTTCGGGTTTCGCGGCGCCACCCTCCACGGCGTCAACGACGTCATCCTCAAAAGCGGCCTCGCCGTCGACTACCACGAAGTCAGTGCCGACGCCGAGAAGATGCGCCTCGCCATGACCGGCGCCGATTCCATCGAGATCGACTTCGCCCTCGAGGACGGACGCATCCTCACCGCCTCCCTCGACCTCGGCGGGCAGGAAGCCCAGAAGTCGCACGGGCTTTGCCTCGGCCGTACCCCCGACGTCGCCAACCTTCCCGCCGGCGAGGTCTATTTCGTGCCGGTCGATGCCAACGGCCAATTCCCCATGAAATACGCCGACGGCACCCTCGGTGTTCTCGAGGTCAAGGACCGCTGCATCGTCCGCTCGACCCTCATCGCCGGCGACCAGGCCACCGTCGATGCGCACAACGCCCGCCTCGCCGACGACCCCATGACCGGCACCCTCGGCGAACTCGGGTTCGGCACGCAGGTGCTGCCGGTCTCCGGGTCCGACATTCAGGACGAGAAGATCCTCGGCACCTGCCACCTCGCCACCGGCCGGGACGACCATCTCGGCGGCGACATCGTGCCCGGCATGTTCAAGAAGCACGAGAACTCCACCCACGACGACATCCTCTTCGCGCCCCACAAAACGCCGAACTTCAACATCCGCGAGGTGCGCATGCTCCGCGGCGACCGGACCGAGGTCATCATCGAGGACTTCCGTCCCGGGGCATACATCCTCGATGCTCTGCGCGGCTGAGTTCCGCCGACTAGCTCCCCGTCGGCACGGCGAGGAGGTCGTAGTGCTCCTTGTGGCAGACGTCCTCGACGCCGAGACGGGGGCCTCGGTAGGTTTTCGCGTCGAGAAAGTGGTGGATCCCGTAGCCGCGGTCGAGGAAAAACCGGAACAGTTCCTCCCGCTCCTCCCGCGGGAGATGGCGGTAGACCTCGCACCTGATGTAGGGGCGGAACTCGTCCACCAGCCCGGCCATCGACTGGAGGATGCGGAGGTCGGCGCCCTCGGAATCCACCTTCAGGTAGCGGAGCCGTGCGATTTCCTCTGGATGGCGCTCCCGCAGCAGAGTCTCGGCGTGGATCGTCTCCACCTCGATCTCGAAGGCGTGGGCGTGCCTCCAGCGGCTCAGGCCCTTGAGTTCCCCTCCGTTGCAAAGGCCGGGATCCGAGTAGCGGAAGACGAGCCGTCCCGGACCGTCGGCGGCGGCGTAGGGATAGGGCACGATCCGGACGCGGTCTCGGTTCAGCGCGGCGTTGGCCTCGAGCACGGCGAAGGCGCCGGGGTTCGGCTCGAAGGCGAAGACGCAACCTTTCGCACCGGCGGCCAGGGCCATCGGCACCGTCG
Source organism: Verrucomicrobiales bacterium (assembly GCA_007123695.1). Lineage (GTDB taxonomy): Bacteria > Verrucomicrobiota > Verrucomicrobiia > Verrucomicrobiales > DEV007 > Arctic95D-9. Next base: position 1,448 of record SLGN01000619.1, on the reverse strand, counting down.
TGTCCCCGATCTGCGCCCCGATGTCGATGGCCGTGTCGCCCGGCTTCAGGAACTCCGACAGCGCCGCGATCTGCTCGGCGTCGATCGGTTCCGGGCGCGAGGCCGGATGCAGCCACTTGGCGAACTCGATCCCGTCGCCGGGGGCCAGCTCGACGGTCTCGACGCGGTGGCCGTAGGTGCGCAGCTTGGGCTTGAGCCCGAGCAGGTAGAAGATTTCCTTGAATTTCATGCGATGGAGGTAGGCTGCTCTTTCCGCCATCCTCCCCGATCCGTCAACGCGGGCTTTGTTCCCGACCGCTTCCTCCGGTCTCCATCCAGTTTCCTCGACCTCTCGCAGGCGACTCTTGGCCGGCCCTCTCCCGAAACCCCCGACCTCCTTTTCTTCCCGTGAATTCCCCCTCCGCCCAGATGCTGCTCGCGCTCGATTGGGGATCGACCCATCTGCGCGCCACTCTTCTCCGCGACGGCGAAACGGTCGATGCGGTCCGCTCCGCCGACGGCGTCCGGAATCTCCGGGGGCGCCGGTGCGAGGAGATTCTCGCCGAGCTCTGCGGAGCCTGGGCCGCCGCCCACCCCGGACTGGCCGCCGTCGCCAGCGGCATGGTCGGCGCCCGCGAAGGTTGGCGCGAGGCGCCCTACGTTTCCGCGCCCTGCGGCCTTTCCGAGATCGCCGCAGCCGCCGTCCCGGTGCCCGCAGGAATTTTTGGGCGCGTCTGGATCGTGCCCGGCGTGCAGGTGCAGGAGACCGCCGACGGCACCCTCGACGTGATCCGGGGAGAGGAAACCGAGATCCTCGGTCTGCTCGACCGGATCCCGCCCGACGGAGCCGTGCTCTGCCTGCCCGGCACCCATTCGAAATGGGCCCTCTGCCGCGACGGGCGCATCGTCTCCTTCCGCACCTGGCTCACCGGCGAAGCCTACGAGCGGCTCACCGTCGACAGCCTCCTCTCCGGCGACGGCAGTCCCGCCGATCCCGGCAGCGAAGCCTTCGCCCTCGGCTTCGATGCCGCCGGAGCCGAGGGCGGACTCCTCCACCAGCTCTTTCTCGCCCGCACCGCGATGCTCGGCGGCCGGCTCCGGCCCGATGGAGTGCGCGGCTTCGTCTCGGGGCTGCTCGTCGCGCACGAGCTGCGCGGCGCGCTCGGCCGCATCGGAGACCTGCCGCTGTTTCTCGTCGGCGACACGCCCGCCGCCGGAGCCCTCGCAAGGGGATTGCAGCTCTCGGGACGTTCCTTCGAGCGGCTCCGCGGCGACTTCCACAGCCGCGGCATCCTCGCCCTCGCCGGGAGGCTGACGGGTGCGTAGGACCGTCGCGCTTCGTCTGGTGCGTTGCCCGATCCGCGGGCGGATGTTCGCCGAACCTTGCCGCCCGAGAATGCGTCGGCGTCATGCCCAGAGGTTCAGCAGCACCACGCCGGCCACCGCCACCACCGCGCCGACGATGGCGA
>SLGN01000282.1 GCA_007123695.1 Verrucomicrobiales bacterium | reverse complement strand
ATGGAAGACGATGCGCCGGTCCACGACGCGCGAAATGCAGTGGTAGAAACTGCGCCCGGATGCAACGATTCGTCTGCTCATGTAGAAAAAATACCTGGTTGTTTGTGTTTGTCAAATCCTTCTATATACCTGGTAAATATTTATCTGCATGTCGTTCTTCCCTGGACTAAAGGGAGACGGGGAGTGAGGGAGGGGTTGGCCTACTTGGCCGGCTTCAGCAGTTCGGCCTTCCATTCGGCGGGCAGGGATTCGCTTGCGGCGATCCATTTCTCGGCGGCCTTGCGGTCGGCGTTGAGCCAGTAGCGGCTCTGCTGCATGGCGACTTCGCGACGCTTCCCCGGGTCGGTGATGTCGAGAGACCAGACGACGGCGGCCTCGCGGTCGGTCCAGCGGGCGCTCGAGACGAAGGCGGCGACGGCGGCGTCGCGGATCGGGCCGCGCTCCATGGTCCCGAGAGCCTCGGCGGAGGATTCGAGGTTGGCCCGCGACCAGCCTCCGAAGAGACCCTCGACGGCCTGCGTGCGCATTGCCTCGTGCGGCAGGGCGAGGGCTTTGGCGAGGTGGGCTTCGCCGCCCCGGTGGTAGCCGAGGCTCCAGAAACCGTGCCGGGCGAGGGCGGTGTGCGCGTCCGGGTCGGAGACCTTTGCCAGGTAGTCGAGCATCTGCTCGGGAGCCCGCTCGGCCCAGCGGTAGGCGATTCCGTTGAAGGCCTCGTTCCTCAGTTTTTCGGGCAGCTCGCCCGCCCGCCGGGCCGCCTCCGCGGGGGAGGAATTGACCCACTCGGACATGACCCAGCGCACCGCGTCGTTTTTCCCCTCGCCGGCCTCCAGGTTCGCCAAGGCCCAATCGAGAGCTTCGGAGGGCTCGCCGGATCGCGCGAGCCCGCTGAGGGTGCCGGCAAGGAACATGTCGGTTTCCCTTCCAGGAGACAGAAAATGGTGGGCATGGGCGAGGGCGGACTTCGGGGCCACTTGGCCGAGATGGTGCAGGATCGCCCGAGCCGCCTGCGTCTTGATCTCCACGTCGGCCAGCCCGGCGAGCTGCGAGAGAGCGGCGTCCGCCTGCTGCGCGTCCGTGATCCGGTTGATCCACATGGACCGTTGGTTGATCCGGACATGGTCCCCGTGTTTTTCCAGCCAACGGATCGCCTCGCCCTCGGGTTCGCGGGCGAGCCACTTCAGCCAAGCCTGGCCGACGATCTCCCCGATCGCTTCGTTCTCGCCGAGGGAGGGGCCGATCTCGCGGAGGAAGGCGGCGGGGTCGGCCTTGGAGCGGGCCTCGACGGCGCGGGGAACGACATGGTCCATTAGCCGACCGGGTTTCTGGGCGAGCAGCCAGGCCATCATGGCGGGCCCGTCCCGCTCGCCCCAGACTTCGAGGAGCGCGACGAGCTGGTTTTGGTATTCCCAATTGTCCTGCGTTTCGGCGAGGACCCGTTCGGCGAGCGCGCCGAGTTTCTCCGGGGGCGCCTGGCGGGCAAGGCGGGCGACGAGGTGGCTCGTGGAAAAGGTGAAATTGAAATCCTCGCCCCGGATCTCGCCAACGCGGCGCTCGACGAGGTCGGGCGCGGTCTCGAGGGCGACGTCGAGCAGGCCGAAGAGCGCCTTGACCTTGAGCTTCGGGTCGGTCAGCCCGTCGATCCATCGCTCGGTGGCGGCGGGGTCCGTCGATCCCCATGTCCTCGCGATCGCCTCGGCGCCGTCTCCGTTCCCCGTGCGGCGGAATTGATCGGTCCAAATGGCGACCGCTTCCTCGGGGGAGAGTTCGGCGAGACGACCGTAGGCCGCCGCGAGGATGGCGGGGCCGGTTTTCGAAGGATCCTCCTCTTCGGCGAAAAACGCGACGAGCTGATCCCTTGTCGCCCTGGCGAAAATGCGCTCGAGCTCCAAGGCACCCTGACCGGGGCGCTTTCCTTCGAGGAAATAGGACGCGCCCCATCGCCAGGAGGAGGCAGAGGCAAGCTCTTGCAGTCGCGGCCGCAATTCGGGGAAGCCGAGTTCAGCGCCGTCGCCCTGGCGCGAGGCGTCGCGCGGGTGCGGGGACTCCGCCGCCTCGACGCCGCGATCCGTAAGGGCGGAGGAAGGCGTACGGGGCAGGCGCTGGCCCGCCGCGTAGCCGAGCGAGGCGAGGAGGAAGAAGAGAAGCGCCTTCGCGAGAGGTTTCATGCCAGTCGCCTACTTGAGGATTTCGCCCTTCACGGACTCGGGAATGGCAGGATTTCCCCGGATTGCCGCCTTGGCCGCCTCGGGGTTGGCCCTCAGCCAGGCGCGACCCCGGCTCACCAGCTCGCGTTCGCGCGTGGCGGGGACCGAAATCCGGGTGGCGAGCTCGATCGCGAGTCCCGGGTCGCTGCGGATGGCGAAGCCGTTGAATCCCTGGATGGCCGCGTTGCGAAGGCTGCCCTCGGGAACCCGCTCCATCGCCTCGACTCCGGCCTTGAGGTCGGAGAGCGCCCAGCCCTCGAAGAGCCCGCGCACGGCGTCGTGCCGCATCTTGCCGGGCGGCATGGCGAGGGCTTCCTGGATGTAGGCGGGGCCGCGATTCCGTTCCGAAAAACGGCGGAAGGAGTTTCGGGTGAGGGAGGAGACCGCCTCGGGATCGGACGATTCCCTGAGATAGGAAAGGACGCTCTCGGGATCCTTTTCGGCCCATTGCAAGGCGAGTCCCCCAAAGGCACTGGCACGCTCCTTCTCCGGAAAGGCCATCGCCGTGGCGGCGGCGGCCCGGGGATCCTTCGCTCCCCATTTCGAGATCGCGAAGCGAAGCCCTTGGGAGCGGGCCTCTTCCGATTCCAGATTTTCGAGACTCCACCGGATTGCGGCTTCGGGGTCGCTCGAGGCCCAGTTGCCGACGGCCATGGCGAGAGTGTGGTCGGCTCGCGAGCCGAGCGGCAGCCGATCGAGGGCGAAGTCGAGGACCGCCTTGGGCTGGTATCGGGAGAGTCGCTCGAGAAAGTCGTGGGAGAAGGCGGCGAGGGCGTCGGAAGGGGGAAGCTTCGCCAGCTCCGCGAGGATCCGCTCGGTTTTGGCAGGAGTCCAATCGCCGCGCTTGGCGAAGTGATCGGCGATCTCCCATCCGCCGAAGCCGCTCGCCGACTCGATGTTTTCGCCGAGCCATTTCATGGCGGACGCCTCCTTGCCCTCGTCGACGAGCAAGCCCCACCAGGCTTGGCCCGCGATTCGACCGAGCATCGGCTGTGTCGGAAGCTCGGGGGCGATTCTCTCGAGAAACCCCTCCGGATCTGTGGCGACCAGTCCGTAGAGGGACTGCTGCACGAAGTCGGCGCCGATGGCTTCGAGATCCTGATTGAGAAGCCAGTCCGCCATCGACTCGGCATCGCGCGCTCCCCAGGCGGAGAGAAGGGAGGGAAGCATCGCTGCGGAATTCGAGCCATCGTCCCGGGCTTCCAGAAAGCGCTGGGCCACCTCGGGAAGCCGCCGGAGATCGAGGGTCTCGCCGAGGATGGTGGCGAAGCCGTAGCCCTTGTCCGGATCGATTTCCGCAAGGTCGGCGAGCGCCGCCGAGGGATCGGACCCCGCCTTCATCGTGAGAAAGGTCTGTCTCGCCGCCTTGCGGAGGGCATCGTCCTCGAGACTGGCGATCCAACGCTCGGCGGCGAGGGAATCGCGCCGTTCCCATTCGCGAACGACTTCGACAAGGCCAGGGTGGCGGTCGTTGCCGGCTTGCCCGACTCGCCATCTGGCCAAGAACGCCTCGGCGGCCTGTGGCGGGGAAATCCGGGCCAGGGCCGCGAAGGCGAGTCCGAGAATGGGATGGTCCTCTTCGTCACCCTCGAATCCGGCGATGAAGGCGGTCAGATCTCCGGCCTTGGCGAGGGCGAAGACGCCTTCGACCTCCTCGAGGATGCGCTCGCTGACGATGGGGGTGTAGTGGCGTTCGTACATGGTGAGCCGCCGGTCGCTCGCCAGCAGCTCCTCTAGCCTCTCTCGCGCCTCGCCGTAGGAGGAGTGGACGACGAAGGAGCCGGATCGCGGGAGCCCTTCCCCGCGGCTCTCCGTGGAACCCCCGTTTCCGCGAAAGGTGATGGCCTCGCCCGGCGGCGTGTCCCCCGGGCTCCGGCGGTTCGTGCCGACGGACGTCCAGCTCCCCGCCGCGAAGCCGAGACCGAGGGCGGCGATTCCGCCTGCGAAGATGCCGACGAGTTTCATGGCGGCGATCATGGCTGAAATTGCCGCGTTCCTGCAATCCGGAAATTCGGATGCGAGAACGAAATTGCGATTTGATCACGCTTTTGGGAAAGCCTTACCCGCGAGTCGGGCTGTGGCAGGACAACATGAGACCTCATCTTGCTTTTGTCCCTTGCCGAGATTGCGATTCCGGCATGTCCGCTGCGGAAAAATGGGAGTTCATCTCGGGCGAGGACAACCTCGTCGCCGAGACTGCCGAGACTGCCGAGACTGCCGAGACTGCCGAGACTGCCGTGCGGGTCTTCCGCCGTTCGTAGCAGGGCGGCTTCAGGCGCGAGCTGGCCCTAGACTTTAAACTACCAGGATGATTATTTTTTCTTCCAGGATAATAATTTTTTTTGCAATTCACATCAAACGACTCGGGAACGAATTCCCGATTTCGGTCACTCGATCTATCATTTCGAACGGGTATAACAACAAACCAGGTTATTTTTACTGATTAGATTATGATTTCGGTGAATCAACTCTGGATCGAATTTGTGTTGCCGGTCGCCTTGCCTACCATTCGGTAGTGGAGCAGTGCGAAGCGGTCGATCCTGCGACGGCGACACTACGATTCGCGTGCGGCTGCTTGGCGGGACGTTCCGGTCGTTGGCACCGGGGGATCAGGCCATCACGGCTTGCAGAGAGCGAAACACGAGAAAGGCGATCCAAACGATGGGACCGGACATGAGGACGGCGTAGAGCCGGTTGACGAGCGAGGCGTAGCGGCTGCGCTGGAGCTGGCGCCGGTAGCGTTCCGAGATCCAGACGAAGGTCAGGATGATGGGCAGGAAAAGCGAGGTGACCAAGGCGCTGTAGGGCGCTACAGGGCTGCCGACGCCTGCGTAAAAAAGGGAGAGGAGAAGCGAGGCGGCGAGAAACAGGATCATCCAGAAGGCGCTGGTGCCCCGGACCTGCCAGATTTCCTCCCCCTGATGCAGGGCGGCCCATCGGTGGATCGAGGCCACCACGAGAAAGACGGCAAATGTGTAGAGGACGATGGCGCGTCGCCTGCCCAGGGCGCTGGTGCGGATCTGCTCGAGGGCGCCGTTCCACGCTCGTTCCGCGAGGTTCTCCGCGCCCTCCTCGCGGAGGAAGCGCCGCAGGCCGGGCCGCTCCGCCAGGGGAATGGCGGCCAGTTCGTCCTTGCCTGGATACGACTGTCGGAAACGCGCCGCCTCGGCGGGGCTGTCGAGCCAGATTTCGTACTTCTGGTAGCTGTGGAAAGGGTCTCCGAAGACCGATCCCGCATAGCTGAGCCGGGGCCCCGTGACGAGGAGGAAGGCGGCGATGGCCATGGCCGAGCCGACGAGTTGGTTCGAGGGCACCCATAGCGGCGTCTCGCCCCGGTTCTTGCGCGAGCGCACTCCCACCCAGGCCGAGCGCACCGCCGAGACGACCACGAAGGCGAGCACGGTGGGCCAGATAAGCGGCTTGGCGAGGTAGGCGAGGCCGAGCAGGCCCCCGAAGGCGCCGTAGAGCCAGAGATGGTTCTGCCGCAGCAGGCTTAAGGCGCACAGCCATGCCATGACCACGATCATGTGGAAGAGCGCGTCGGGGCTGAAGTAGGTGGAGCGTTCGAGGATCACTCCGAATCCTCCCATCAAGACGATGGCGGCGGCCCCGGAAAAGGAAAAGGCCCGGGCCGCCCCGACGGCGAGGACGGCGAGAAGGCTGCCGCATAGGATGAAGTTCACCCATTTGCCCCGTTCGAAGAGTTCGTCGGGCGGGGCCGTGGCCTGCGAGCGCATGAGCCACGGGAAGAGCGGATCGACCATGCCGTCGGTGTAGCGCGGAAAGGCTCCGGTGAAGTCGCCAAGGATGGAGCGCCGACCTTGTTCCGGGGCCGAGGCGCTGCGGTAGACCGCGTCGATGTAGCTAGCCTGGGGCTGGGCGTTGGGGTCGGTGTTCCGTTCGAGGATGAGCAGCGTTCCTAAAAAGGAGTAGCCCCAGGCAAAGGCGACGATGAAGAGGAGATAGAGCGTCCAGAGCAGCGGCGACTTCCTCGGACGTTGCGATATGGATGTCCGCGACTTCATAGCCCGGCGAGGAAGGCGCGCCATTTCGGCGAGCCGCCGCCTTCGCCAGCTCCGGCGAGCGCTGCGCACCACGCCGCGATCTCTTCGGCGCCAAGGGGCCGCGCGAGGACGAATCCGGCAAAGAGCGGGTCGGAGCTTTCCGCGCTGCGAAGAAGGCAGCGCCAATGGCCTCCGTCGAGGGAGACCTGCGTTGCTGTGGAATCCTCGAGCCCGAGCAGGCGGCTGGTTCGGTTGGAGACGTCGAGAAGGAGCGCAGTGGCGAGGGCGCTTTCGCCGGGTCTGTCCGAGTCGGAGTAGAGGAGGAAACCCTCGGTGTCGCACACCGCCACTTCCAAGGCCCCGAGGCGTTCGCGCGACTCGGCACCGAAGCGCTCGAGACGGTCGTCCAGCGAACTTTCCTCGGGTTCCTCCGCGACTTCGACCTCTTCGGACACGGGTGGTTTCGGAACTGTTTCTGGCAACTCTGGCACGTCGGGCCCTTCGTTCACGTCGAGCGCTTCCTCTGTCTCGGCGAACTCGGGAACCGGATCTGGTTGGATCAAGTATTCGGGATCCGGGGAGGAATCTTGGGCGACTTCGCTCTTCGGCGTGCGGATCCGGAGCAGATGGCTTTGCTCGGCTCGGATCCTGGCTTCGGCGAGGGCGACGAGGGCCCGGTCGGCGTCGCGCTCGGAGAGGGAAACAGGCTGCGGCGCGATCCACTCAGTTTCCTCGTCGTCGGCGAGAAAGTCGGGCACCTCCCGCCCGCGGCCTTCGGAGATGACTTCTTCAAAGAAAATCTCGGGCTCAGGATCGCCTTCAGGCCCAGCATCGGGCTTGGAATTGAAATCGGTGTCTAAACCGACGCCGTTCCCGGTCTCGGCTTCGGTTTCGGTTCCCAGTTCAAAGAGCGGCTCGAGACCGGTTTCGGGGGCGAATTCCGCCTCTGGAGTTTGGAGATTTTCGTCGGGAACGGTCTCCGCCGCGAGCAATGGCTCTGCGGCCTTTTCGAACGCGGACGGAGCGGATTCCTGCGGAGTCGCTCCGGTGGGAGCATCCGGCGAAGATTCCAAGAACCCGCTTTCCTCCTCCTCGTTCCCCTCGTAATCGTCCTCGTCGTCGGACACAAGCTCGAAAATCGAACCGACTCCGCCTGCCGCCTGTTGCGTCCATGCGACGGGTTCCGGCTGCTCCATCGAAGATTCCCCGGCAGGCGTAGATGGAATCTCCTCATCGACCGCATCGACCGCATCGACCGTTTCGAGCATGCCGGGAGCATCGGGCGCAGCCACCGGTCCCGCCATCGGAGCGGGCTCGGTCGGATCGGAGGTTTCGGGGGCGGCCGCAGTCTCGGAGTGCGCCCGTTTCGCCGCAGCCCGGCGCACTGCCGCGGGCAGCTTTGCATTCCGTTTGGCGGCAGCGGGCAGGGACCGGACGAGATCCTCCAGCTCTTCCCTGTCAATCCACGAGTCGGGCATAGTCGCGGTCCGGGGCGGGGGTTTCCTCGTCGTAGAGATCGAGGCGGCTTTCCATCTCTGCCGCCAACTGGTCGAAGATCAGCGCCGAGGACGAGGGCCGCTCGCGCAGCATGCCGACGGGCACTCCGAGGCGCGATGCCTCGCGGAAATCCCGGTGGACTGGCACCACGGTCTCCAGCACCAGCTCCACCGGCAGGAGGTCGCGGAACTCCCTCTGGTCGCCGAGGTTGGAGGGATCTTCGGGATCGGTCATCGACAGGAGAAAGCCCGCCAGCCTGGGTCGGTCGCGGTCCTCGTTGGCGGCGCGGGCGGCGGCGATCATACGGAGCATCTGGGGCAGGCTGCGCAGGCAAAGGGGTCCGGCCTGCTGCGGCACGAGCAGGGCATCGACCTGCCTCGACAGGGCGGTCGATACCGGATGGATTCCGGAGGGCGTGTCGTAGATCACGAGGTCGGCGCCGAGCGCGGCGATCACCTCGTCGAGGGCCGCAACCGATTCCGCCGGGGAACTCGGTGCGGCGGCTTCGGCGAGAATCCTGTCGAGAGCCTCGCGCGAACCCCTCGTCAGCAATGACAAGCCCTCGAGGCGGGTCGCGATGACCGACGCCGCCACGCGCTCCTCGGTGAGGGGCTCCACTCCAGTGAGAAAATCGTAGAAGCCGACGGCGTCCTTGGCTCTCTCCGTCAGAGAAAAGCCGACTCCGCCCTGCGGATCGGCGTCCACAAGAAGGATCCGCCAGCCGCGGCGGGCGAGCGAATAGCTTAGATTGACCGCGACAGTTGTCCTGCCGGTCCCTCCTTTTTGACTGATTAGAGCTATTGTGGCCACAATGCGGTTCCCTGGGTTTGGGAGCATAACCCGAAACGGTCACCCACTCGACAAAATTTTGACGCGCTCCGTTGTTTCCGGAAAGCCTTGTCTCGGCGACCGCTTTCCTGTATCCTAAAGCCCCTTCTTTGCCTCTCCGGAGCTTTCCATGCCCAAAATGAATCCAAAACTTTCCCTCCTCCCGCTGGTCGTGCTGCTGCTCGCTCTCGTTTGTCCTCCGGCCTCCGCCGACGAGATCAAGCTGAAGTCGGGCGAAGTGATCAAGGGCACCATCCTGTACGAGAGCGAGGAGATGGTGCGGATCGAAGTCCCCGTGACGCCCTCGATCAAGGAGACCAAGATGATCTCCCGGGCCGACATCGAATCCATCGAGAAGACCGCGCCCGACCAGGTCGAGTATGAAAAGATCGCCAAGCTCGTCCCCACTGGTTCGCTCATCAATGCCGAGAGCTACCGCCAGATGATCGAGACGGGTCCCGATTCCTTCCTCCGCAACCATGCCGACAGCCAGTATGCCGAGAAGGTCAAGGAAATCCGCGACACCCTCGCCGACGAGCTCGACAAAGTGGAGCGTGGCTTCATCAAGATCGAGGAAGACTGGATCAGTCCGCAGGAGCGCACCGATTTCAAGGACTTGGTCGATTCGCGCGTCCGCTTCCTCCGCATGCAGAACTACGCCAAGAGCGACAACCTTGGCAGCCTGATCGGCGCGATGCGCGAGTTCGAAAAAATCGAGAAGGACTATCTCGGGGCCCCTGTCACCGCCCGCGCCGTCGCCTTGGCCAAGGAGATCATCCCGAGGCTGGGCCGCCAGCTCCAGACCCTCGCCGCGAACATCGACTACCAGACCGCCGAGTTCGAGCGGTCGCTGGCCGCTTCTACTCCCGAGGCGCAGGCCAGCATCAAGGCGGCCCGCGAGCGGGAGGACAAGAACTACGCCGCCGCCGTGGAGAAGGACAAGAAGGACGGGGTGAGGTGGGTCCAGCTCAATCCGCGCAGCAAGCCGGCCATCGAGGAATACATCAAGATGGCCTCCAGCGAACTTGCACGCCTGCGCACCTACGACATCGCCGCCCTCGAGCGCCAGGGAGAGGTTTTGCTCGAGGCCGACAAGTTCATCGCCTCGAACCGGCTCGCCGAAGCCAACAACCGGATCACCTCGGCCGCCGCGATGTCCCTCTTCGTCCAGCCGGGCGATGGGAAGGGCGCCTCCAAGGCCCCGGCCCCGAGGTCCATGGCGGGGGGCAAGGGATCCGGCTACCTCGGTTCCCTCAAAACCCGCGTCGATGCCCGCCTCGCCGAGGAGAAGGCCCGGGAGCAGGCCCAGCAGCAGGCCGCCCGCTCGCAGTCGCTTGCCGCGAACCTGAAGAAGAGCGAACAGTCCAAGAAAGGCGAGGAGGCAGAGGAAGGTGAAAAGAAGGAGGGGGAGGAAGCCGAGAAGGAGGTGGAAGTCGATGACTTCACCGCGCTCGGAGCCGCGAGGAAGGCCAAGGCGGCGGAAGGGGATGGCACCCCGGCAGGCGCCGCTCCGGCGGCGAAGTCCAAGGCGTCGGCAAGGCCCGCCCCCGCCCCCGCCCCGGGCGGCGACGATGCGCCCCCTCCGCCTCCGCCCGTGATGGACGACGAAGGCGGCTTCCCCACCTGGCTCATCGGGCCGATCCTGACGGCTCTCGTCGTGATCGCGATCGTCGTACTCAAGGTCCTCGGAATCGGCACCGGGAAGAGGGAGGAAGAATAGGCCGGGAATTGGGGCAAGGCTGGCCCGGCGCCCGCAATGGCGTCCGGGTGCCTGCGCGGCATCCGCGATTGCCGAAAAACGCACGCGGCTAAGACAGCCCGAACGCGTCGTCCATGGCCGAGGCGACGCCGGCGAGGAAAGCGCCGTCGCCACCCGCCACCTCGGCGGCGCACCAGCCGTGGAAGTTGATCTCGAGGAGCGCCGCGGTCACGTCGGCGTAGTCGATGTCGCCCTCGTCGATGGGGGTGAATTTCTCCTCCTTGCGCGAGTAGCCCTTGATGTCGAGCTTCACGATGCGCTTGCCGAGCTGGCGGATCCAGTCGCCCATGCTGCCGTATTTCCAGTGGTTGCCGATGTCGAAGTGCATCCCCACCCAGGGCGATGCGAACGCGTCGATATAATCGACGAACTTGTCGGCGGTCTGGTCGCGGCCTCCGTCCTTGTCGTAGCAGAATTCGTTCCACACGTTCTCCACCGCGATGCAGACGCCGAAGCGGGCGGCCGTCGGGATGGCCTTGGAGACGTTCTCGACGGTTCGTTCCCACACTTCCTCCTCGCTGCCGTCCTTGCCATGGCCCACCACCAGCAGCACGCTGTGGCCGCCGGCGGCGTGGGTGTCCTCGATCGCCGCCAGCAGAGTCTCGAGCGCCTGGGCACGCACGGCGGGGTCGGGGTCGGAATGGCGGACCTCCCAATGCTCGGCGCAGACCGTCCCGTCGATGAAGAGGCCCGTCTCCGCCGCCGCGGCTCTGGCCTCGGCCGGGTCGAATCCCGGCGCGTGGAGCTCGATGCCCTCGAAGCCGGCCGACTTGGCGATGGCGAACTTTTCGGCCAGGGTGTCGCCCTCGCGCACCATGCCGATCTTGAGCGTCTTGTAGAGGCGCCCGCGCAGGCTCCCTGCCGACGGGGCACCATAGGCGGGAGAGGCCGACGGGGCGACGGCGGCGGCTGGGAGCAGGGCGGCGGCGGAAAGGAAACCTCGGCGGGTGGGGAGCTTCATGCTGGCGATTCTCCACGATCCGGGCCACCTTCGTCAAGCCCCGTCGCGGAAACGGCGCATACACGCTCCGTTTGACAGGCTGATCGGCTGATCGGCCCGATGAACCGAAATCCCGACAACCCTCCGCCGGCCCCGCTGCGGGCCCGCATTCCATGTCCCCCACGCAACACACTCCCGGTGGAGCCCGCCCCCGTCTCAAGCTCGGGATCCGGCCCGCCGCCGAGGCGGCGGTGCGCGCGGGCCACCCGTGGATCTACGACGAGAGCATCCGCCGGCAGAACCGCGAGGGCGAGACGGGCGAGATTGCCGTCGTCTACGACCGGCGCGACCGCTTCCTCGCCCTCGGTCTCTACGATCCCGATTCGCCCCTGCGCCTGCGCGTCCTCCATGCGGGCGCCCCGCAGCGCATCGACGCGGACTGGTGGCGGAGGCGCTTGGAGGACGCGCTCGCGCGGCGCGAGGGCATCGCCGACGCCGCCACCGACTGTCTGCGCCTCGTCAACGGCGAGAGCGACGGCTGGCCCGGTCTCGTCCTCGACCGCTACGGAGACGCCCTCGTGCTGAAGCTCTACAGCCCGGTCTGGCTGCCCCGGCTCGACGAGATCGTCGATCTTTTCCAAAACCGGCTTTCCCCTGCCTGCGTGGTGCTGCGCCTCGGCCGCAACATCGCGGACCGGGCCGCCGCCTACGGCCTTTCCGACGGCTCCATCCTGCGCGGCGCCGGTCCCGGCGGGCCCGTGGTCGTCCACGAATCCGGGCTGCGTTTCGAGGCGGACGTGCTGCGCGGACAGAAGACGGGCTTCTTCCTCGACCAACGCGAGAACCGCCGCCGCGTCGAATCCCTCGCCCGGGGCGCCGAGGTACTCAACGCCTTCAGTTTTTCGGGCGGCTTTTCGCTCTACGCGGCGAGAGGCGGAGCAAAGACGGTGACCGACCTCGACATCAGCGAGCACGCGCTCGCGGCGGCGCGGCGGAACTTCGGCCTCAACCTCGACTGCCCCGCAGTGGCCGCCTGCGTCCACCGTACCGAGCAGGCCGACGCCTTCGTCTGGCTGGCGCGGGCGGCCCCGGCGAGCTTCGACCTCGTCGTGGTCGATCCGCCCTCGCTCGCGAAGCGCGAGGCAGAGCGGGCCGGAGCGATCCGCGCCTACCGCCGTCTCAATGCCGACGCGATCCGCCTGCTACGGCGGGGCGGTCTGCTCGTCGCCGCCTCCTGCTCGGCCCACGTTTCCGAATCCGAGTTCTTCGGCGCGGTGCGCGAGGCGGCGCGGGCCTCGGGCCGCCGCGTCGAGGAGGTCGCGGCGAGCGGACACGCCCCCGACCATCCCGCAAGCTTCGCCGAGGCGCGCTACTTGAAGTGCCTTTTCCTGCGCTTCCGCTGAAGGCAGGCAACCGCGACGCCCCGCTCCATCGGCAAGCCTCGCGAAAAGGGTTTGAAGGACGCTTGATCCGCCGCTCCACTTGTCCCCCCAGCCATGAAGCATCGTTTTCTCCCCTTGCTCCCGCTCTTCATCGTTTTGGCCTCGCCTCTGCCGCCCCTGAGAGGTGAGGATCGGGATCGTCTCGCGGCCCTCTTCGAGGCGGTTGGGACGGAAGGGGGGGGTCGTCACGATCCCGCCAGGCGACTTCCAATTCGGCGATGGCCCCCCCATCTCGCTGCCCTCGCGCACCACCGTCCTCGCCCATGGGGCGCGCTTTCTTTTTCCCGAGACCCTCGGCGACCAGGCCCGGGTGGTCCTTTTTGCCGGGACCGACTTGAAGGACTTCGCTTGGCATGGCGGCGAGTTCCATGGCCACGTCTTCGACCCGGATCGGCGCAAAAATTCGTGGGAGCCCAACGTTAGCGCGCGGGCCATCGAAGTCCTCACGACCGAGCCCGGAGGGACGCGCGACCTGCTTTTCCGGGATCTTCGCGCCGAGGGAGTGGGCGGCGCCGTCGTCGGGGTCCACGGTCTGGCCCGGCGGGGCAGCGAGAGCGAGGTCGAGGCCTACGCCGAGCGGATCTCTCTGGAGGGCTGCGTCTTCCTCCGCTGCGGGAAGTTCATGTGGGATTCACCCTGCACGAGCGCGATGGCGGCTACGGCCCGGTCGTGGTGCGCGACAACGTCTTCCAGCTCGGCGACACGGCCCCGGACGAGGCGGTGACCTTCGCCCCGAATGGCGAGAGCCTTCAGATGTCGGGCAACGCCTTCCCGGGTCGCGCGGTCTCCATTGTGGTCGATCCCTCGTGCCGCGGGGTCGAGGTGCGCGACAACCCCGGCGCGGAGACGGTGCGGGCCCCGGTCGATTTCAACCACGGCCGCCGCTGAGGCGGTCGGCTCCGCAGCCCTCCGGCCCGCACGGATCACCCCCCGTAGACCTTGCCCTGCAACGACCGCTCATTCCCGCAACGGGTTGCGCCAATGCAGACCGCCGAAACGGTCGAAGTCCGAATCCGCCGAGTGGACGGTTGCGCGATACTCCCTCGCGAGCGTTGCGATATGGGCATCGGTGGTGAGGTTTGCCGCCACCCCGACCCGCCCCACCTCGGGGAGAAACCCAGCGAGGTGGTTGTCAAGACATCAGCTCGGCAGATCGCCATCCGGCCCGCCAGACTCTCCGCAGCCGAGGATCGCCTCGGCCATGCGCAGCGCCTCGAGGTTCGGCCGCACCTCGTGGACCCGGTGCAGGCGCACGCCCTGCTCGCGGGCGTGGGCGGTCACGGCGACGGTGGGCCAGGCGCGGTCCTCGATGCGATCGGAACCGATGAGGCGGCCGAGGAAGGACTTCCGCGAGACCCCGAGCAGGACGGGGCGCCCCTCCACGGTGTAGCGGTCAGGCTCGCGCAGGATGGCGAGGTTGTGCTCCAGAGTCTTCCCGAAGCCGATGCCGGGGTCGAAGACGATCCGCTCGGGATCGACGTCAGCGGCGAGCAGCGCCGCGTAGCGGCCGCGGAAAAACTCGGTGATCTCCCCGTGCAGATCCTCGTAGACGGGCGCCTCCTGCATGGTGCGGGGGACCCCGCGCATGTGCATCACCACGAGCCCGGCTCCGCTGGCGGCGGCGACTTCGACCATCGCCGGATCGCGGAATCCGCGCACGTCGTTGACGATCGCCGCACCCGCCTCGAGCGCCGCTTTGGCTACGGCGGGCTTGCAGGTGTCGATCGAGACGAGAGCGTCGGGGCAGGCGGCGGCAGTGGCCGCGACGACCGGCAGGACGCGGGCGATCTCCTCGGCCTCGTCGACCGGCTCGGCCCCGGGCCGGGTCGATTCGCCGCCGATGTCGACGATGGCGGCGCCTTCGGCGACGAGCCGGGTGGCGTGGGAGACGGCGGCTTCGGTGGTGGCGCAGAGCCCGCCGTCGGAAAAGGAGTCGGGAGTGGCGTTGACGATGCCCATGACCTCGCCCCGGCGGGAGAGGTCGAGGGTGCGGTCGAGGCAGCGCCACTTCATGGCGCTCACGCCAGGGCCGGGGCCAGCGGACGGGCGGCCTCGGCAGGGGGGGCGGCGAGTTCGCGGTTGGGCTGCTGGGGGCGAAGGCCGAGCTTTTCGAGCAGGGCGAGGTCGGCCTCGCTCTGGGGATTGCCGGTGGTGAGCAGCTTGTCGCCGTAGAAGATGGAGTTGGCCCCGGCGAAGAAGCAGAGGGCCTGCATTTCCTCGCTCATCTGCTGGCGCCCGGCCGAGAGGCGGACTTTGGCCCGCGGCACGGCGATGCGGGCGAGGGCGATCATGCGGACGACTTCGAAGGAATCGACGCCCTGCGATTCGGCCAGCGGGGTGCCGGGAATGGGCACGAGGGAGTTGATCGGCACGCTCTCGGGCTGCGGGTTGAAGTTGCTGAGCACCTCGAGCATGCGGAGCCGGTCCTCGGTGTTCTCGCCGAGGCCGAGGATGCCGCCCGAGCAGACCGACATGCCGGCGTCCTGGACGTGGCGCAGGGTGTTGAGCCGGTCCTGGAAGCTGTGGGTCGTGACGATGTTCTCGTAGTGCTCGGGCGAGGTGTCGATGTTGTGGTTGTAGGCGGTCACGCCGGCCTCCTTGAGCTTGGCGGCTTCGGCGGGCCCGAGTTCGCCGAGAGTGGTGCAGACCTCCATGCCCAGCTCGCTGACGGCGGAGACGATCTCGAGGACCTGGTCGAAGCGCTTCGTGCCGTCCCTTACGCCCTTCCACGCGGCGCCCATGCAGAAGCGGGTCGAGCCCTGCTCGCGGGCGAGGCGGGCGCGCTCGAGCACGGCTTCGGTTTCCATGAGCCGCTCGGCGCCGACGCCGGTCGAGTAGCGGGCCGACTGCGCGCAGTAGGAGCAATCCTCCGAGCAGCCGCCGGTCTTGATGCTGAGCAGGGTGCAGAGCTGCACCTCGTTCTCGGGCCAATTCGCCTCGTGGACCCGGCGCGAGCGCTGGATCAGGTCGAAAAAGGGCAGGGCGTGGAGCTGTCGGAGTTCGTCGAACTGCATCGGAGGAAGGCGGGGGGAGAAATCCGCGGCGAGCGCAACAGGAACACGAAACCGGCGGATTTCACCTCATATCTTGGGAAAAACCGGAGCAATGCGGGCCGGAGCGGGCGTGCCTCAGCTCGTCCAGCGGCCGCCCGGCGAGACGAAGGGCAGCGTACCTTCGTAGGAGTTGGAGGAGTCGGTCTTGCCGACGGCGCCGATCATCTTCACCCCGGTGGCGCGGCGCCATTCCGCGGTGAAGGACTCTCCGCTGTGGCAGCCCCAGCTCTTGCAGTAGGCGCCCCTCGCGAAGATGCGGCGGTTGATCCGCTTGATGTCGCTCTGATGGAGGAAGTCCTTCGACGCGCCGAGGATGTGGTTGCTGTAGTCGAAGACGAAGCAGTATTTGTTCGAGTGGCCGAAGAACTCGAAGCCCGAGACTTTGATGCGGCTGCGATCCTGCCCGCTGTTGAGATAACCGATGAGCTCGTCGGTGGTCCGGAACCAGACGAGGCGCACCTTGTATTTGTCGCGCACGCTCTCGATGTTGGAGATGAGGGGCTGGCCATCCTCCGTCTGGCGGGTCTCGTAGCCGGGCCGGTAGACGAGCCAGGTGATGTTCACCGCCCCGTTGCTCGCCTTCTGCAACTGCTCGATGCGGAGACGGGCGGTGCGGATGAAGTTGCCCCACCAGCGGTCGTGGCGATGCTCTTCGCGCCGGTAGCTCTCCTGCGAAAGCAAGGAGGGGCCGCCGGAGACGAGGATGTATTCGTCGTTCGGGTTCAGCGCGGCCTCGGCCGTCGGCGCTAGGATCCGAAGAGCCACCGCGAGGGCGGCGGCGAGCGCGTAGGGGTAGCGGCGCGGGGACATGTTGCTCGGTGGGGACGGCGTGGTTCTGTTTCGGAAACGGCGGAAAGGTAAGCCCCGGCTCGCGGAAACGCAACGCCCTCGATGCGGACGCCTGCCGGACGCGCTTTCTCCCGACGCTTTTGCGCTCTTTACGGGAGGCGGGATCGCGTCTCTAGTTCCCGAATGAAGCGAAGTCTCGCGGCGGTTCTCGTGGCGCTTTGGACGGCCCCCTGCGTCCTGCCGGTCGGCCTTCCGGCCCAGCAAGCCGACTACAAGCGCTACTTCGACGAGGACAACCTCCCCAAAGTCCGCGAGCATTTCGCCAAGGGGCACTACGAGATCGTCCTGCAAGTGTGCGAATACGCCCTGCGCCGCGGCCAGCCCTCGTGGGAATGGCGGCTGCTCCGGATCGAGGCCCTCGCCGCCATGGGCCGCTACGAGGACGCCGCCGAAGAGGCCCTCGCCACCGCCGATCTCTTCCCAGAAGCCCTCGGAGCGCAACTGCGCATCCACGAATTCTTCGTCGCGACGGGTCGTCGAGATGAGGCCGCCGCCCGGCTCGCCGCGATCAACGCCGCCGCCCGCACCGTGCCGCGCGAGGAGCGCAACGCCCTCGATCTCGTCCATCTCGGCGAGGCCGCGCTCGTCCTCGGGGCCGACCCCGCCAAGGTCATCGAGCAGTATTTCGCACCGGCGAAAGCCGTCAAGCCGACCAGCTCGGCGGCGCCCCCCGGCCTGGTCGAGGCCCACCTCGCCTCCGGCCGCCTCGCCTTGGCCAAGGAAGATCTGAAGAAGGCCGGCGAGGAATTCGGCGCCGCCCTGCGCTACGCGCCCGAAGACACCGAGGCCCTCTTCGGCATGGCGAAAGCGCTGCTGCCCTCCGACCGCGAGGCCGGCGCCGGCTATCTCGCCCGGGTCCTCGAGGAATCGCCCGCCCACGCCGGCGCGCTGCTCCTCCAGGCCGAGGCGGCCATCAACTTCGAGCGGTACGAGGCCGCCGCCGAACTGCTCTCGCGGGTCCAGTCGGTCAATCCCCGCCATCCCGAAGCCCACGCCTACCGGGCGGTCCTCGCAGAACTGGGGCGGAACGACGAGAAAGCCTTTCGCCGCGAGCGCGAGGCGGCCCTCTCGGTCTGGCGCGACAACCCCGCCGTCGACCACCTCATCGGCCGCGTCCTTTCCCGGAAATACCGCTACGCCGAAGGCGCCGAGGCGCAGCGCCGCGCCCTCGCCTTCGACCCGGACCATCTCCCCGCCAAGCTCCAGCTCGCCCTCGACTACCTCCGCCTCGGCGACGTCGAGCGTGCCTGGCCCCTCGCACGCGAAGTCGCCGACGCCGATCCCTACAACGTCCTCGCCTACAACCTCGACATCCTCGAGCGGGAAATCGCGAGCTTCGCCTCGGTCGAGACCGACGGCTTCATCATCCGCCTGCCCCCCGAAGAGGCCGAGATCTACGGCGACAGGGTCGTCGAGCTGCTCACCGAGGCCAAGCAGGTCCTCGGGGAGAAATACGGGCTCTCCATCGACCGGCCCACGCTCGTCGAATTCTATCCCGACCAGCAGGATTTCGCGATCCGCTCCTTCGGCTCGCTAGGGGGCGACGGCCTCCTCGGTGTCTGCTTCGGCTCGGTCGTGACGATGAACAGCCCTGGCAGCGTCACCGCCTCGAAAAGCAACTGGGAGGCCACCCTCTGGCACGAGTATTGCCACGTCGTCACCCTCACGGCCACCGACAACAAGATGCCCCGGTGGCTCAGCGAGGGCATTTCCGTTTACGAAGAGAAGCAGCGCCAGGCCAACTGGGGCCAGTCGATGACTCCCGCCTACCGCCGCATGATCCTCGAGGAGGACGCCCTGACCCCCATCCGCGACATGAGCCAGGCCTTCTTCCAGGCCAAGAGCGGCAAGCACGTCATGTTCGCCTACTACCAGTCGATGCTCGTCGTCGAGCACCTCGTCGAGCGCTACGGGCTCGACGCCCTGCGCGCCATCCTCGCCGATCTCGCCGACGGCGTCCTCGTCAACGACGCCATCGCGAGGCACACCCGCCCGATGGACGAGCTCGAGAGCGAATTCGCCCTTGCCGCGACCCGGCTCGCCGAAGCCTACGGCGCCGAAGTGGACTGGACCGAGCCCGCCGCCGAGGAAATGAACCCGCGCAGCACCCTCTCCGTCGCCGCCTACCTCAAGCGCCACCCCGACAACTTCGCCGCCCGCCAGGCGCTCACCGCCCGCCTCGTCGACGCGGAGAAATGGGACGCCGCGATCGAGTCCGCCGACGCCTTCGTGGCCCTGCTGCCCGAATACATCGGCGAACGCAACGGCTACGCCCTGAAGGCCCTCGCCTACCGCGGCAAGGGCGACAAGGAGAAGGAGGCGCTCGTCCTCGAAGAACTCGCCACCCGCTCGGCCGAGGCCTTCCAGACCTACCGGCGCCTCGTCGAGATGGGCTGCAAGACGGGCGACTGGGACCGCGTCGTCGCAAACGCCCGGCGGGGACTCGCGGTCAATCCCCTCACCGAGCGCATCCACTACTGCCAGGGCTGCGCCCACGAAGCGCGGGACGAACGCGACCTCGCGGTGCGCTCCTTCGAAAGCGCGCTCCTCCTGCGGCCCGCCAACCCCTCGGAAGTCCGCTTCCGCCTCGCCCTCGAT
>SLGN01000462.1 GCA_007123695.1 Verrucomicrobiales bacterium | reverse complement strand
GGCTCGGCGCCTACCTCAAGCCCGGCGCGGGCGTCTGGAGCATCGACCGCCTCGCCGCAGGCTCGGTCGCCGAGCTGGGCGGCACCGTCCTCGGGGAAGTCGTTCCCCCCGGCTTCGACGAGCCCGAGAGGCTCCACACCAAAGATCCCTGGATTTTCGAAGCTCCCGGCGGCGAACTCGTCCTAGGCTACTGCACCCACCCCTTTTCGTGGTCGAGCAGCGGCACTGCGTTCGCGGTGCGGCGGCGCGGATCCGAGGCCTTCGAGACCGTAGTCAAGGACGCGCTGCGGCGCGGCCCGGTGTGGGACATCGCCGCCGCCCGGGCCACCAACCGGCTCGCCGTGCCGAAGACCGGACTGTTTTCCGACGGCCCCGACCTCTCCCTCTATTTCTACGACAGTTGCGAGTGCCTGCGCCAGCTCGACGAAAACCCGAAGGCCGTGACCCGCCCGCGCGGCTGGTCCTGCGAGGAAATCGGGGGGCTCGCCCTCGGCGTCGACGGAGAGTTGGACCGCATCGAGAGCCTCACCGTCGAGGCTCCGCTTTTCGTGTCGCCGCATGGCACGGGCTGCTCCCGCTACGTATCGACCTTCTCGGACGAAAGCGGCATCTTCGCGACTTGGCAGCAGAGCCAGGACGATCTCTCGCAGCCGCTCGTCGGCCACTTCCTGCCGAGGGAACGCATCGAGGAGATCCTTTCGTGACCCCTCCCCCGCCGACGCACCGCTACCGCGCTTCCGCCTCCTGGGCTTCGGCTTCGGCGATCAGGTGTCCTTCCGGCTCGAGCGGAACGCCGTAGGGAAGGTCGTCGGGCAGAGGGGCGAACTCGCGGATCTTTTCCCAGAGCTGCGAGTAGTCGCGGTTGACGTCTCCGGAGAGGCAGTCGGTGATCTCGCCTCCGAGCTCGGGATACTTCTTCACCAGATCGCGGAAGGAGAATCCGGGATCGTAGAAGGCATAGACGAGCTTCCTCATGTTCTCGATGCCCTCGCGGAGCTCGGCTCCGTAGGCGGCGAAACGCGAGGGGGAAAGGTCGCCCTGGGCCAATCCCTCGTGCACGTAGTCGCCCGCCATGACGCCGCTCTTGAGGGCGAGCATCACTCCGCTGCTGAAGACCGGATCGAGAAAAGCGAAGGCGTCGCCGACGAGGAGCAGCCCGGGAGCGGCCCCGTAGCGCGAGTGGCGCGAGTATTCGCTCGTGAGGTAGTGCTCGCCCACCTGCCGACCGCAGGCGAGATGGTCGGCGATCCAGGCGTTGCGCTCGATCTCGCGCTCGAAAATCGCCTTCGGATCACGAACCCCGTCGCGGGTGAGATACTTGCCCTCGGCCACCACCCCCACGCTGACGCGGTCGCCATGCTGGGGGATGTACCAGAACCATCCCTTTTCGGGGACGAAGGCCACGGTGGTGCCGCCTTCGTCGATTCCGGGCTCGCGCTTGGCGCCCTCGTAGTAGGTCCAGACGGCGACCTTGTTCAGATAGGGGTCGCCCACCCGCCAACCGAGCCGATTCGACGCGAAGGCTTCCTTCCCCGAGCAGTCGAGAGTGATGGGCGCCCGCACTTCGAAAGGTTCGCCCCCGCGCTTCTCGCCGCGCACCCCGACGACTGCGTCGCCCTCGCGGACAAGTTCCTTGACCGAAACGCCCTCGGCGACTTCGGCCCCCTTTTCGACCGCGTTGTCGCGAAGCATGGTGTCGAATTCGGACCGCAGCACCTGCCAAGTCTGGGCGACGGTGTCGCGGTCGTAGCGGGTGTGGAAATAGAAGGGCTCGGAGGCCCGCCCGTTGGGCTGCACGAAGGTCACGCTGTATTTCTTGGTGAAATGCGAGGCCCGCATCTTCGAGATCATGCCGATGCGCTCCAGAGGCTGGAAGGTGAAGGGGATCAGCGACTCGCCGACGCGGTAGCGGGGAAACACCTCGCGCTCGAGCACGAGCGCCTTTCTCCCTTTTTCGGCCAGCACCGCCGCTGCGCTGCAGCCCGCAGGCCCCGCCCCGATGATGATTGCGTCGTATTCGCTGTTTGTCTTCATTGCTCCAAATCTGCAAAATTCCCAAAACCCGAAGGACCGGAAACCGGAGACCCCGATCCATCCCCCGTTTGCATCATTACGTTCCCACCCCCCGAAAAGACCAAAAATCGTCTTTTGGCATTGCCATTATGCCGCATCGGCATGGAAGGCACTGTCTTCGATCCGTTCGATCCGCAAAATTCCGAGTTCAGCCCTCCCCCCGAATCCGTTTCGTGGCCTCTGCGGCCGCCCAGTAGCCGCACATCCCGTGGACGCCGCCGCCCGGGGGCGTCGAGGAGGAGCAGAGGAAGATCGATGGATTCGGGGTGGTGTGCGGCCTGCGGCATGTGGTGGGCCGGGTCAGGAGCTGCCGCCAATCGGCCGAACCGCCGACGATGTCGCCGCCGACGAGGTTCGGGTTGTAGCGCTCGTAGTCGGCGCAATCGATGC
Organism: Verrucomicrobiales bacterium; assembly: GCA_007123695.1. Classification (GTDB taxonomy): domain Bacteria; phylum Verrucomicrobiota; class Verrucomicrobiia; order Verrucomicrobiales; family DEV007; genus Arctic95D-9. The sequence continues at coordinate 16,742 of SLGN01000462.1, read as the reverse complement.
GGTGGCGTCCGAGGACGAGGTCGCGGAAACCGGGGGCGAAACGCTCGATCTGCGACTCGACGGCCTCGGTCATATCGCGCCTCGAACCGGCCGGAACGTGGCAGTAGGCCCAAAAAGTGTGCGCTCCGGCGGGCGCCCGCGAGGGATCGAAGAGGCTGGGCTGGGCGCAGAGCACGAAGGGGCGCCGGGGATGTCGGCCCTGCGCGACCTCGCGCTCGGCGCGCGCGATTTCGTCGAGTCCGCCTCCGACATGCACCGTGCCCGCATCGCGGCAGGCCGTGGCCGTCCACGGCACCGGACCGGAGAGGGCGTAGTCGATCTTGAAGACGCCGGGGCCGTGCCGGTAGCGGGAAAGACGGCGCGAAAAGGCGGCGGGAAGTTGCCCTCCCGCGATCCTCGCGAGCGCTCCGGGACTGGTGTCGAAAAGATAGGTGCGCGCCGGAGGCAGATCCTCGAGCCTGCGGACCCAGCGTCCGCACTCCACCTCGCCGCCGTGCGAGCGCAGCGAGGAAATCAGGGCGTCGACGATGCGCTCGGAGCCGCCCTCGGCCACGGGCCATCCCTTGGCGTGCCCGGCCAGCATCAGGACCAGGCCGATGGCATTGGTCGAGAGGGGCGCGTCGAGAGGCAGGACCGAATGCGCCGCGTTTCCCGCCAGCAGCGCCCTGGCCCCTTCGTCCGAAAACCACGACCGCGCCGCCGCCAGCGACGAAGGCAGCGCGCGGAGACCGAAGGACAGGGCGAGAAGCGGGCGGCGCGGCAACTGCGGCGGGGCGAGGAGGAACTCGAGCAGCTCATCGAACCGTGCCGCGAGCGGACCGAAGAGGCGGCGGTAGGCCCGTTCCGAAGCGGCGTCGAAGGCGGATGCGGTTTCCTCCACCGAGCGGGCCAGCACCGCCGCGCGACCGTCGTCGAGAGGATGGGCGAGCGGCTTCGGCGGATGGATCCAGCGCAGTCCGAGGTTCTCCAGACCGAGTTCGCGGAACGTCGGCGACGCCGCGCCCATGGGATGCACCGCCGAACAGACGTCGTGCCGGAAGCCCGGCAGGGTCAGTTCCGACGTGCGTGCCCCGCCGCCGGGACGTTCGGCCCCTTCCACGACGAGAACGGAGCAACCCCGCTTCGCCAGCAGGGCGGCGGCGGCGAGACCGTTCGGCCCCGATCCGACAACGACGGCGTCGAGGACACGTCCCATGTCGCAAAACGGCCGCCAGCGGAGTGAAATCCGGAGGCGGCCGAAAGTGGGTTTCGCGGCGTGCCGCTCAGAGTTGCCCGCAGTCGGCGACACGGACGTCCTTCGACGTCCGCCCGCTGCGGCTGCCGAGGCCTTCGATGGTGCGGACCACGTCCATCCCCTCGACGACCTTCCCGAAGACGACATGGGCGCCGTCGAGCCAATCCGTCACCGCCGTGGTGATGAAGAACTGCGAGCCGTTCGTGTTGCGCCCGGCGTTCGCCATGCTGAGCATGCCCGGCTCGGTGTGCTTCAGGGTGAAATTCTCGTCGTCGAAGCGGCGCCCGTAGATCGACTGGCCTCCGGTGCCGTCGCCCCGGGTGATGTCGCCGCCCTGGCACATGAAGTCGGGGATGACCCGGTGGAACGGGCTGCCCTTGTAGCTGATCCCCTTCTCCCCCGTGCACAGCGCACGGAAGTTCTCCGCCGTCTTGGGAACCACGTCGGAACGCAGTTCGATCACAATCCGGCCCAGCGGCTCGCCACCAGCGGTCATGTCGAAAAAGACCCGCGGCAGCTCGGTGGTGTTTTCACTCATATCAAATCAAAATATCTCAAACCCTTCAGTCAAGGAACCACTTTCGCGGACTGGATCACGACGGGCTCCACCGGCACGTCCTCCATCTCGGCCTCGCGGACCTCGTCGCCGACGCGGGCCTTCAGCGCCTTCGCGCCCGTGGGCACGTTCGCGATCTTGTCGAGCACGTCGAGTCCGGCGGAGACTTCGCCGAAGACCGCGTAGCCCCAGCCGTCGAAGGACGGGTGGTCGAGGTTGGCGTTGTCGGAATGGTTGATGAAGAACTGCGCGGTGGCGCTATGCGGGTCCCCGGTGCGGGCCATCGCGACGGTGCCGCGCTTGTTGGCGAGACCGTTCTTGGCTTCGTTCTGGATGGGGGCCTTGGTCGGCTTCTGCTCGATCGAGCCGTCGCCCTTTAGCGCGAACCCGCCGCCTTGGACCATGAAGCCCTTGATGACGCGGTGGAAGACGGTGTTGTCGTAGAAGCCCTCCTCCACGTAAGATAGGAAGTTCCGCACAGACTCGGGCGCCTTTTCATCGTTGAGCTGGATGGTGATGTCGCCGAGGTTCGTCTTGAGGAGAACCTTCGGCCCGGCGAATGCGCCGGGGGCGGTGCAAAGCAGGACGGCGGCGAGGGTGGCGGCAAGGGTCGGATTCATGGTGGAAGGATTTCGGTACGGGTAGCTTCCCACGCATCGGGGGCACGCGGGAGGGAACGACGAGGTAGCGCGAACGCCATTCTCGGAACGAACGGGAAGTTGCGTGCGGATGCAGGCGGAGTCAAGCTCCGTCCGACGGCCGACATCGCACGGGGATGTCACCCGGCATCGCAGGGGTTTCCCGAAGGCTCCGCACCATGGCTCCGCTCCGCTCTCAAACCAGCCCTCCGCGGCGGCGGGCGACCCACTCGGTCGTGAGCAGGGCGAGGAAGAGGAGGAGGAGGGGCCATTTGTCCCACAGGGTGATGTTGCGGCGCTCCTTCAGCACTTCCTTGGGCGCGCCGAAGGCGTCGACGAGGCTGGCGAGGTCGTCGAGCTCGGCGAGGCGGCCGCCGGTGAGGTTGGCGGCGCGGGCGAGGAAGTCGCGGTCGGCGGTGAGCTCGGCGAGCTCGACGGGGTTGCGCGTCGTCACCACGAGCAGCTCGGTCTCGATCTCGCGGGGGCCGTCGGGCACGGCGGCGAGACCTTTGTCGATGTCGCCGCCGACGAGCTTGAGCCGGTATTCGCCCTCTTCGCCGAGACCTCCGAGGGTGGTCTCGTAGAGGCCGGTGGAGTCTCTGCGGTAGGCGAGCCGCTGGCGGCGGAGACGCTGGCCGTCTTTCCACACCTCGACCTCGACGGTGGAGTCGGCGACGGGACGGCGGTCGGGGTCGAGGACCTTGGCGACGACGTCGACGGTGTCGTCGGGGGTGTAGCTGAGCCGGTCGGTGCCGAGGCGGACGAACTCGTTGCCCGACCGCAGGTTGGGTCCGGCGCCCCATCGGGTGATCTGCCCCCAGAAGCGGTGGTGGTGGGTGTCGCCGACGCCGTAGCGGAAGCGCCAGGTCTGGTCGAAGTGGAGCAGCAGCACCTTGCCGAGCCCGGCGCGGATGGTGGAGACGAGGGCGTTTTCGGCCTCGACGCTCTTCTGGTTGGCGAGCTGCTGGATGGCGGCCTCGACCGAGCCGGGGGATCCGTCGGGGACGAAGGAGGCGGCGGACGGGGCGCCGCCGACGGGCTGGGCGTAGGCGAGGACCTCGGCGCTGTCCTTGAGGGTGGCCCCGGCGTAGCGCCAGCGCATCGGGGGAAAGCCCGACCAGATTTCCTCGTTGAGGGTGCGGCTGGTGGACTGCGAGGTGACGGGATGCTGCTGCCCGGCGGAGCTCAATCGGATGCGGTAGGCGTCTTCGGGGGTGTCGAGGCGGGTCGAGCCGCCGGGCTCGTAGGCGACGGGGAGAAGGTCGCGCAGCACGCGGGCGTCGTGGCCGTGGGGCATGTGGCGGGGTCCGGCGACGCAGACGAGCAGGGCGCCGCGCTTGGTCACGGCCTCGCCGATGGCGGCCCAGTCGCGCTCGCCGATGGCGTCGGGCGGGATGTCGCCGAGGATGATGACGTCGAAGCGCTGCCATTCGGAGGCGAGCTGGGGCAGATGGGTGGCCTCGGCCTGGCCGAAGGGGCGCGAGGCGCTGGCGTAGGCGGTGACGGGATCCCGCCCGCGGTGGATGGTGTCGGGGTTGAGCAGGACGTATTGGAGGTGGACGGACTTGTCGCGGCCGTAGAAGAGGTTGCGGAGGTAGCGGAACTCCCAGCGGGGAAAGCCGTCGACGAGCAGGACGTTGGTGCGGTCGTCGGTGACGGCGACCTTGAAGTCCCAGACGTTGTTTTCCTCGAAGACTTCGCGGGGATCGGGCTTGAGCCGCACGCGGTAGTCGTGGATGCCCTTGCTCTCGGGCTTGTGCGAAAAGGTGACCTCGGTGCGGTAGCTGACGTCGGCGACCTCGATGGGGACGGTGTCGACGACTTCGTCGCCGGCGAGCAGCTCGGCCTCGACGGTTTCGCCGAGGAAGCCGTCGAGCTTGGCGGTGGCGACGACGACGACGCGGTCGTCGAGGTAGATGGACTCGGGCGCCTTGAGCGAGAGCAGGGAGATGTCGACGGGCCCGAGTTCGGCGCCGATGGGCACGGCGGAAAGGGGGCTGTTGCGCACGGCGAGCTGGCGCAGGCTGTCCTCGGGCAGGACGGGGCCGTTGTGGCGTCCGTCGCCGAGCAGCAGGACGCCGGCGAGGGATTCGGGCGAGGTGTTGTCGAGGATGTGCTCGAGGGCGCCGGTGAGGTCGGTCTGGGCGTGGGCGGGGCGGCTGCCGATGGGGGCGTCGGCATCCTCGGTGTCGGCGAGGGGGTCGGAGACCTGGACGACGTCGCGGGCGAAGCGGTAGTAGCGCAGGTTGTAGCGGTCCTTGAGCCGGTCCAAGAGGGTTGGGCCGTCGGCTTGACCCTGTTGGGTCGGGCTGTCGGCGGTCCCGGCGGCGGCGGTCAGGGGCGCGGAGAGGGCGCGCCGGGCGAGTTCGCGGCGGGGGGTGGCGGCGGCTTCCTCGACGGCGCGGGGGGTGGGCGCGTCGAGGTTTTGGAAAAAGACCTCGTCGGCCTTGGCGAGGGTGGCGGGCAGGGTCTCGAGGATGGGACGAAGTTCGGCGCGGGCGGTCTCGAGCTGCTTGGCGAGCTCGTCGGCGTCGCCGGTCCCGAGGGCGGCCGCGGCGAGGGGAAGGATGCGCCCGAGCCCGTCGCCGACGCGCTTGAGGTAGTCGTCGAGGCGACCGCTGACCTCGCCGGGCAAGGGAGCGGCCTTGACGGCGGAAAGGGCGGCGGCGACGGATTCGGCCTCGGCCCCGAGTTCGTCGAATCGCTCGCGGAGACGGGCGGCGCGGCTTTCGAGGGCGGCGGCGGCGTTGGGGGCCGAGCGGAGGGCGCCGAGTTCTTCGCCGAAGGCGGCGTCGAGGGCGGCGACGGTGCGTCCGACGGGCGCGAGGGCGGGGCGTTTCTCCAGGCCCGGCACGCCGAGGAGGGCGGCGCGGTCGAGCTGCTGCGAGGGGGAGAGGCGCAGGTCGGAGATGCCCATGGAGTCGGAGTCGTCGACGAGGATGGCGACCTCGCGGGAGATCTCGCGCTCTTCGATGAAGGAGCGCACCGGCTGGGCGAGGATGACCAGGAGGACGACGAGGGCGGCGAGGCGCAGGGCGAGCAGGAGGCGGCCGCGGGCCGGGGTGACGAGGCTTTTCTCGAAGCCGTAGATCCAGACGATGGCCTCGGCGGAGGCAGCGGCGACGAGGGCGATGGCGGCGAGGGGCCAGGACGTGGCGAGGGCGAAGAAGGACCCGAGAAACTGCAGCCCGAGCCAGCTCGCGCCCGCCGCGAGGACGAAGCCGAGCAGGGAAAGGCCGACGGAGGCGCCGGGGTAGCGGCTGCGGAGCTTCACCGTGCCGAGCCAGAGCAGGGCGCAGAGCAGCGCGCCCGGCCCGGAGAGGTAGGGACCGAGGGCGTCGAGGAGGTCGCTGCGGCTGAAGTCGTCGGTGTTCATTCTACGCCTTGCCGAATCTGGCGAGTTGCTCGCGGAAGGCGTTGGTGGGGGCGTCTTTGGATTCGAACTGGATTTTGATCTCCTCGCCCATGCGGCGGCTGCGGGCGATCCAGCGGGAGAGGACGATCTCGAGCAGGAGGAAGACGAAGGCGCCGAGGGCGAGGTACTTCCAGAGTTCCTGCCCGAACTGGTTGCCGTTGAGGAAGCCGACGAGCTCCTCGAGGGTCTGGGGCTTGGCCACGGTGACGAAGTTGGCGAGGAAGGCGTAGTCGGCCTCGCCGAGACGGACGAGACGGCTCTCGGCGGGGTCGCGCTTCACGGTGAAGGGGATCTCGCGCGACCCGGGGCGCAGGAAGTCGGCGAAGAAGGCGGCCTGCTCGTCGGGTACGGCGAGCCGGTAGAGGCCCGAGGAGATCTGTCCCTGGAGCTTCAGCACCGACCCTCCTTCGCCGGAGCTGAGCGAGGCGACGCGGGGACGCCCGTCGGGCCCGGCCACGGGGAAGCTGCCCAGACCGCTGGCGCGCCCGGTATCCTCGGCCTCGCCCGAAAAAGTGCGGAAGCGCGTCGGCGGGATGATCTGCGAGGCCATCTTCTCGCCTTCCCATCGGAGGATGGCCCGCGCCTCGCCGGAACCCCTGCGGTAGACGGCGCGGAAGTCGAGCCACCGGCCCGCCTCGTATTTCTCCGAATAGCGGCGCTCCTTGGTGTTGGCGTCGAAGGTCACGACGGGCTTTTCGTTGATCGAGATCTCGAGGCTGCCGTCGGTCTCGGCCTGGAAGACGAGGCGACGGTTTTCGGGCAGTTGGATCTTTCCGGTCCACTCGACGCGGAAGCCTTCGGGCGGGACGCCGGGGGCGGGGCTGCCGCCGGACCAGAGGAACTGGATGCCGGGATCGTGGCGCTCGTGGACGGGCTCGGTCGCGTCGTGGCTCGCGTAGTAGCGGGCCACGAGCCCCTCGCCGAGGGCTCGTCGGCGGCGCCCCGCGAGACCGAGGCTGACCTCCCAGCCCGGCTCGAGGTTCAGTTGGTAGGCGGCGGGATCGGCGAGGTGGTAGACGAGTTCGTGGAGGAAGGGCAGAAAGGCCTGGCGGGTGACGAGGGTGCCGCCGGAAAGGTCCAGCGGGATGCCCAGCAGGATCACCTGTCCCCGGCCGAGCCGCCGCGAACTGAGGAGGACCTCGCCGTTGTTGAGCCGGGCCCCGACGGTGGCCTCGGCGGCGAGGGCTTCGGGGATGGTCTGGGGGCGGTAGGCGTTGATGACGGTGGCGGCGAAGTCGCTGCGGCCCGGATCGGCCACCCTCGCGAGAGCGGGATGCGAGAGGGTCTGCAGGGACGGGGCGAAGGTCCGGACGCGGCCGTCTTCGCCCTCCGCCGAGGCGACCACGGGCGCGCCGAGGGCGGCGGGCAGGAAGGGCTCGCCGGCGGCGGTGGTCCAGTCGTTGTAGAAGGCGTCCTGCGCGCGCATCCCGGCGGCGACAAGGAGACCGCCGCCCTCCTCGACGTAGCGGGCGAGGGCTCCGGCGACGGCGGAGCTGAGCCGGGGCACGTCGGCGAGGATGACGGTGTCGTAGAGGGAGAAGTCGGCCATGGACCCGAGTTCGGGCAGGTCGACGACCTGCGGATCGACGAGAAAGCGGATGGGGTCGAGGGTGGGGTCGTATTCGAAATCGTGGTCGTAGCCGAATTCCTCGTCCTCGATGTCGCCGGCACCGTAGAGGTTCGGCTCGAGGGTGGGGTCGAGGGTCAGGGCCGAGGGGGCGAGGGCCACGGCGGCGAAGGCGGCGGAGCGGTCGAGGGCGCGGGCCGAGGGGCGGCTCTCGACGATCAGCACCTTCAGCTCGCTGGCGACATTCAGCGCCGCGACCGCGGTGTTGTCGCTCTCGATGTCGTCCTCGACCTCGAGGGTGGCGGCGAGGGAGTGCGAGCCGGGCTCGGAGAACTGGTGGTAGAAGGTCACCGCCTGCTCCTCGCCGGGCCGCAGCTGGCCGAGGGAGGCGTCGCGGTATTCGCGCCCGTCGTCGACGCGCAGGACGAGGCCCGCGGGAGTCACGGCCTCGTTCCCGGTGTTGGCCACCGTCGCGGTCACGGCGACGGGGCGGTCGACCCCGACGATGTCGCGCGACAGGCGCAGCCCCGTCACCGCGACGTTGCGGATCGAGTCGGGCATGGGCATGCGGCGCAGCATGATCTGCGGCTCGGAGGAAAGGTTGCGGAAGGTGTCGCGGAGGAAGTTCCAGCGGCCGCTCTGGCCGATTTCCCAGCCGACGTTCTGCTCGTCGGTGAGCACCACGATCTGCTTGGCCGGGTTCGCCCCGCGCGCGAGGCTCAGGGCGGCCAGCGAGATGGCCTGGTAGGCGTTCATCGAGCCGTCGAGGGGCACGAGGTCGGCGAGGGCGGCGTCGAGGGCGGCGCGGTCGGTGGTGGGATCGAGGATCGCGGCGGCGGGGGCGGGACCGCCCACGATGATGCTGAAAGAGTGGCCGCGCGGGGCGCGCTTGACGAGGGTGCGGGCCTCGTCCACGGCGCGCTCGAAGTTCGTGGTGCCGTCGACCGAGATGCCCATCGAGGTGGAGGCGTCGATGATCAGGGCCACATCGAGCCTCGCCCCCGGGGAGAAGCGGGAGAAGTTCAGGTATTTTTCGAAGACGACGAGGGCGGCGCAGGCGAGCAGCACCAGGGCCGAGGCGACGGCGAGGCGGCGGCGCCAGACCGGTTCGTCGTGCAGCACCACGGACACGCCGAGGCCGACCACGGCGAGCAGCAGCAGGGGCAGCACGACGAGCCAGGGGATGGTCGAGCCCGGCGGGATGAAGGGGCGCGCCAGGGCCAGCGCGAGCAGACCGACGAGGAGGCAGCGCGTCGCCATGAGGAGGGCTTCCTCCAACTGGATGCGCCGGTTGCGGATGGCGAGGGATTCGAGCAGGAAGTTCATCGCCCCCCAGTCCACGACCCGGCTGGAGCGCCGGTTCAGCAGATGGATCAGGATCGGGATGGAGATCCCGAGCGCGCCGAGGAGGAGGATGGTGTTGAGGAAAAGCATGGAGGCTGTGAACGGTGAACTGTCAACGGTCAACGGTGAACGGTTTCCTGTTTACAGGGTTGGTGCGGAGGCTTCGGCCGACTTCGGAGAATCGGGGGCGGGAACGGATGCATCCTAGACTTTTCGTTGGGAGAAATAGGTGAACAGCGCCTCGGGCACGGGCGTCTTGGTGTTTACGGGCACGTAGTCGGCCTGCATCTGGCCGCAGGCGAGCTCGATGGACTTGAGGTGGGCCTTGACCCGGTCGAGGTAGGAGGCGCGGATCGTCGAGGGGTCGATGTTGAGGCGGCGTCCCTCGACCTCGAGACAGCGGAAGTCGTCGAACTTGTCGAAGGGAAAGGTCAGCTCCTCCTCGGCCATGAGGTGGAAGACGACAAGCTCGTGCCGCCGGTAGCGGAAGTGGTGCAGCGCGTTCTTGATCGCCTCGGCGTCGTCGAAGAGGTCGCTGAGGATCACGACGAGCCCGCGCGCCGGGATGCGCTCGGCGATCTCGTGGAAGGTCGCGGCGCAGGCGGTGTCGCCGCCCGTCTCGGTGCGCGAGAGCTCCTCGAGCACGGTGCGCACCTGGCTGGGCTTTGCGGCGGGGCGCAGGTAGGTACGCACCGCCTCGTCGAAGGTGACGAGGCCCACGGCGTCCTGCTGGCGGATCAGGAGGTAGGAGAGCGCGGCGGCGAGGTAGCGCGCGTACTGGAACTTCGTCAGCGGCCCCTGGCCTCCGAGCGAGGACGCCTGCTCGCCGGCGTAGGCCATCGAGCCCGAGGCGTCGACCAGCAAGGTGGCCCGCAGGTTGGTTTCCTCGATGTATTGCTTGATGTAGTAGCGGTCGCTCTTGCCGAGGACGCGCCAGTCGAGGTTGCGCAGGTCGTCGCCGGTGACGTATTGGCGGTGCTCGGCGAACTCGACCGAAAAGCCTTTGTGGGGGCTGGCGTGGCGCCCGCTGATCGACCCCTCCTTGGCGGTCCGGGCGAGGAATTCGAGCCGCCCGATCGTGTTGACGATCTCGGGCGGCAGCAGCTCGCTGAACTCGGGCGCGGCGGTGGAGGTCATGCGGCGGAGAGGAAAGGTGAGGATGACCGGGGAAGGGGCGGCCGGGCGCCGTGGGGGGAGAAGGTCTCACGACCTTCTTTACGAGGTTGCCAAAAATGCGCTTCCGTTTCCCGCTTTAACGAAGCTCGTGAGAGCTTCGACACGAGGCAGATCACGCGCGAGAAGGTCTCACGACCTTCTTTACCCCTCCCGTCGCGCATGGTCGCTGGGGCGCTCACAGGTCGAGCTCGGCGGAGGGCTGGAAGTGGTCGACGAGCGAGCGCACGATGTCGTCGCTGCCGATGCCGGCGGCCTCGGCGTTGAAGGTCGTGAGCACGCGGTGCCGCAGCACCGGCAAGGCCACCGCGCGGACGTCGGCGGTGGTGGTGTGGTAGCGGCCCTGGAGAATGGCGCGGGCCTTGGCCGCGAGCACGAGGTAGATCCCGGCTCGGGGTCCGGCGCCCCAGGCCACCATCTCGCGGACGAAGTCGGGGGCGTCCGCCTCCTTCGGACGCGAGGCGCGGGCGATCTGGGCGGCGTAGCTCACGACGTGGTCGGCCACGGGCACGCGGCGCACCACCTGCTGCAGTTTCATCACCGTCTCGCCGGTCAGGACCTTGTCGATCTTGGCCTTGTAGGTGCCGGTGACGCGCTTGATGATGGATTCCTCCTCGACCGCCGTCGGGTAGTCGACCCGGATGTTGAACATGAAGCGGTCGAGCTGGGCCTCGGGCAGGGGGTAGGTGCCCTCTTGCTCGATGGGGTTCTGCGTGGCGAGAACGAAGAAGGGCTCGGGCAGCGGGTAGGTCTCCTCGCCGATGGTCACGTGGTGCTCCTGCATCGCCTCGAGCAGCGCGGCCTGGGTCTTGGGCGGGGTGCGGTTGATCTCGTCGGCGAGGATCATGTTCGCGAAGACGGGCCCCTTGACGAACTTGAAGACGCGCTTGCCGGTGCCGACGTCCTCCTCCAGCACCTCGGTGCCGGTGATGTCGGCGGGCATCAGGTCGGGGGTGAACTGGATGCGCTTGAAGCTCAGGTCGAGCACCTCGGAGAGGGTCGAGACGAGCAGGGTCTTGGCGAGGCCCGGCACCCCGACGAGCAGGGCGTGGGACCGGCAGAAGATGGCGATCAGGAGCTGCTCGATGACTTCCTCCTGCCCCACGATGACGAGCTGGAGCTGCTCGCGCATCGCGGCGTAGGCGCTGCGCAGTTCTTCGATGACGGCTTTGTCCGAGGAGCCGAGCTCCTCCTGTGGTTCGGTTGCCGGGGATGCCATGGGTGCAGGTAGGGGGATGGAGGTCGAGATCGAAACAGGGAGCCGGGTCGGGCGGAACGGCGCCGCCGCATTCCCCGCGCGGCCGACGATAAGCTGGAATCGTTCCCTGTGTCTAATCCCGATTTGACGCAATGGCGCGCCGCCCTGCTCTCCCAAGACCGTCCCGCCGCGCCTTACTCCCTTTTTTCCGCCTCTGTTGCGGGGCGGCATTCGGCCGTAACTTGCTGGAAGATGACGATTTCTCCGGAAAAGCCCCCCTACCCCCTGCCGGCCCTCGCGCTGGCTTTCGCCCTGGCCCCCGTCCTGCCCGCCGCCGCCGAGCAGCCGGTGCGCTTCAACCGCGACATCCGGCCCATTCTTTCCGACACCTGCTTCCACTGCCACGGCTTCGACCCGAACACCCGCGAGGCGGGGCTGCGCCTCGACCTGCGCGACGAGGCGCTCGCCGAGACCGAGGGCGGCATCCTCCCCATCGTCCCCGGCAAGCCCGACGAGAGCGAGATCATCTTCCGCATCTTCGACGACGAAGACCCCATGCCTCCGGAAAAGGCCCACAAGCCGCTCACGCCCGAGCAGAAGGAACTCTTCCGCCGCTGGGTCGCCGAGGGCGCCGTCTACGAGCCCCACTGGGCCTACGCCCCTCTGGAGCGGCCCGCCCTGCCGGACGGACGCGAGGAAGAGCATCCCGTCGACGCCTTCGTGCGCGAGGCCCTCGCCGCCGAGGGGCTCGATCTCTCGCCGGCGGCGCCGCCCCGCGTCCTTCAGCGCCGCCTCTCCCTCGATCTGCTCGGTCTGCCCCCGGCGGAGACCAAAGGCGACGACTACGCCGCCCTCGTCGACGAACTGCTCGCCTCGCCCCACTTCGGCGAGCGCATGGCCGTGTGGTGGCTCGACATCGCCCGCTACGCCGACACCGTCGGCTTCCACGGCGACCAGAACCAGCGCATCTTCCCCTACCGCGACTACGTCATCGACGCCTTCAACGCGAACAAGCCCTTCGACCTCTTCACCCGCGAGCAGCTCGCCGGCGATCTGCTGCCCGGGGCCACCACCGAGCAGCTCGTCGCCACCGGCTACAACCGGCTCAACATGATGACTCGCGAGGGCGGGGCCCAGCCCAAGGAATACCTCGCCAAATACGGCGCCGAGCGCGTCCGCTCCGTCGCCGCCGCCTGGTTCGGCAGCACCTTCGGCTGCGCCGAATGCCACGACCACAAGTTCGACCCCATCAGCGCCCGCGACTTCTACGAGCTGCAAGCCTTCTTCGCCGACGTGAAGCAATGGGGCGTCTACGCGAACTACGGCTACACCCCCGAGCCCGAGCTCGAGGGCGTCAACAACGACTCGCCCTTCCCGCCCGAGATCGAGGTCGAGAGCCCCTGGCTGCAGCGCCGCCACGCCGAGGCCGCCGCCGCGCTCGCCGCCCACCTCGGGACCGCCGCCGCCGCCCTCGCCGCCGACGAATCCGCAGCGGCGGCCCGCGCCGATTGGGAAACCCGCCTCGCCGCCTTTCTCGCCGACCATCCCGACGGCTGGCTCGCCCCCGACTTCGCCTCCGCCGACCTGCACAAGGACGGCAAGCCCGTCGCAGACCGCGCCGCCGCCGTGTCCGGCGCCCTCGTCTCGCCCGACAAACCCGCCGGCCGGGGCGAGGTCTTCGTGCTCGAGACCTCCCTCGACGGAGCCCCGCCGCTCGCCGCCATCCGCGTCGAAATCCCCGCCGAGGACCGCGACCCGGCCAAGCTCGGCAAAGCCCTGACCCTCTCCCTCTCCGTCCGCGGGGCCCACGGAAAATCCCGCAAGATCGCCCTGCGCGCCGGGGAGGCGAGCGCGAAGCGGCCCGTCCACCGCGGCGGGGCCGAAGTGCCGGGACTGGAGAGCGAATGGCGCCTGCCCAAGGAAGCCGCGCCCGACGAGTCGCTTCACGCCGTCTGGCTGCTCGACGGTCCCCTCGAACCGAAGGAAGGCGACCGGCTCCTCGTCTCCCTCGGCGGCGACAACGTCCATCCCCTGCGCATCGCGCTCTCGCCCCTCGCCGCCCCCGATCCCCTCGAGGTCGCCTCCACCGCCAGCCTCGCCGCCCTCGCCAAGCCGGCCGGAGAGCGCGACGACGACGAAACGGCCCTTGCCGCCATCCTCTTCCTGCTCGCCACCGCCCACGACCGCGCCGCGTGGGACGAAGCCCACCGCCTCGCCGCCGCCGAGCGCGCCCTTTTCGGCGGACGCGCCTGGACCCTCGTCACCGAAGCCGTCGCCGCCCCCCTCGAGGTGCGCGTGCTGCCCCGCGGCAACTGGCTCGACGAGAGCGGACCCCTCGTCGCCCCGGCCACCCCCTCTTTCCTCCCCGGCCGCCTCGAGAGCGGTCCCGGGACACGGCTCACCCGCCTCGATCTCGCCGACTGGATCGCCTCCGACGCCAACCCCATCACCGCCCGGGCCGTGATGAACCGGCTCTGGGCGATGTTCTTCGGGACCGGGCTCAGCGCCGTCGTCGACGACCTCGGATCGCAGGGCGAGCCGCCCTCCCATCCCGAACTGCTCGACTGGCTCGCGGTCGAGTTCCGCGAGTCGGGCTGGGACCTCAAGCACATGGTGCGGCTGCTCGTCACCAGCGACACCTACCGCCAGAGCAGCGTGCTGCGGCAGGAAGCCATCGCCGTCGATCCCGACAACCGGCTCCTCGCCACGCAGACCCCCCGGCGGCTCGATGCCGAGTTCGTGCGCGACAACGCCCTCGAGATCGCCGGGCTGCTCCGCCGCGACGAGATCGGCGGCCCCAGCGCCAAGCCCTATCAGCCCGCCGGCTACTACAAAGAGCTCCAGTTCCCCAGCCGCGACTACGTCGCCGACACCGATGCGCGGCAATGGCGGCGCGGCGTCTACACCCACTGGCAGCGCACCTTCCTCCACCCCATGCTGGCGAATTTCGACGCTCCCGCCCGCGACGAGTGCGCCGCCGCCCGCACCCTCAGCAACACCCCCCAGCAGGCCCTGACCCTGCTCAACGATCCGACCTTCGTCGAGGCGGCGCGGGTCTTCGCGGCACGCCTTCTCGGTGGCGGCGCCGATTCCGACAAGGCCCGCCTCGCCGAGGCCTTCCGCCTCGCCGTGAACCGCGAGCCGCGTGCGGAGGAAAGCGCCGCCCTCGCCGACTTTCTCGCGAGGCAGCGCGCCCACTACGCCGAGGCGACCGAAGACGCCGCCAAGCTGCTCTCCGTCGGCCTCGCCCCCGACGCCGGACTCGACCCCGCCGAGCACGCCGCCTGGACCCAGGTCGCCCGGGTCCTTCTCAACGCCCAGGAAACGATCACCCGCTATTGAGCACTTTCACCGTCCACCGCCATGCCCCCCGACCCCCGCCCTTCCCTCGCCCGCCGCAGCTTCCTCCAGCAAGGCGCCTTCGGCCTCGGCGGCATCGCCCTTTCCTCGCTCCTTCAGCGGACCGAAGCCGCGTCCGCCGCGATCGAGCGGCCCGACCACTGGAAAGGCGCGCTCGCCGCCCCCCACTTCCCCGTCAAGGCCAAGCGCGTCATCTTCCTCTGCATGGCCGGCGGCCCCTCGCAGTTCGAGACCTTCGACTGGAAGCCCCAGCTCAAGGCCCTCCACGACCAGCCCTTTCCCGACTCCTTCACCCAAGGCCAGCAGCTCGCCCAGCTCCAGAACGCCGCCCTCAAGGCTCGCGGGCCCTTCACCGAGTTCGCCAAGCACGGAGAGTCCGGCATCGAGGTCAACGAGCTCTTTCCCGAGATCGCGAAGCAGGCCGACCGGCTCTGCGTGATCCGCTCCATGCAGACCGAGCAGATCAACCACGACACCGCCCACGCCTTCATGAACACCGGCTCCATCATCAAGGGGCGGCCCAGCATGGGATCGTGGCTGCAATACGGCCTCGGCTCCGAGACCGAAGACCTGCCCGGATTCATCGTCCTGACCTCGGCGGGCAAATACGGCCAGCAGCCCATCTCCGCCCGCCAGTGGAGCAGCGGCGTGCTGCCGAGCCGCTTCCAGGGCATCCAGTTCCAGTCCGTCGGCGACGCCGTCCACTACATCGGCAATCCCGAAGGAGTCTGCCAGAGCACCCAGCGCCAGGTCGTCGAGGAAGTCGCCCGGCTCAACCAACTGCTCGCCGAGGACTACGGCGACCCCGAGATCGCCACCCGCATCGCCCAGTACGAAATGGCCTTCCGGATGCAGGCCAGCGTGCCCGAGCTGAGCGATTTCTCCGGCGAGAGCGAGGCCACCCTCGAGCTCTACGGAGTCAAGGAGCCCGGCGACGGATCCTACGCCTCCAACTGCCTCCTCGCCCGCCGCCTCGCCGAGCGCGGCGTGCGCATGATCCAGCTCTACCACCGCGCCTGGGACCACCACAGCAACCTCGAAGAAGGAATGAAGGACGGCGCCGCCGCCGTCGACCGCCCCACCGCCGCCCTCCTCGAGGACCTCGACCGGCGCGGTCTCCTCGAAGACACCCTCGTTCTCTGGGGCGGCGAGTTCGGGCGCACCCCCATGGGCCAGGGGAGCGGGCGCGACCACCACATCCTTTCCTTCAGCGTCTTCCTCGCCGGCGGCGGCGTCAAGCCCGGCATCACCTGGGGCGCCACCGACGAACTCGGCTACCGCGCCGTCGAGGACCCCGTCACCGTCCACGACCTCCACGCCACCATGCTCGCCCTGCTCGGCATCGACCACCACCGCCTCACCACGAAGTTCCAAGGCCTCGACATCCGCCTCACCGGCGTCGCCGGAAACGTCGTCCGCGACCTCATCGCGTAGCCCTCCCCCACATCCCAACCGAGCACACGGCGCATTTCCCGCTAAGATCCCCCCCAACGCGCCCGTATACCCAAACAAGCCCAACTTCCCACTCCCCCAATGACCCCCCAACGCACCGTCACCATCCTCGCCCTGCTCGCCGCGGGCCTGCTCGCCGTGCCGCCCGCGGCGGCCCAGCGCAGCCCCGTAACCGCCCGCGAGGCCCTCGGCCTCGTCTCCAGCCAATATGGTGCCGACGCCGTCCAGTGGATCGCCGAGATGCGCGGCCAGGACGGAGTCCCCCAGCCCGGCGACTGGCAGATCCTCGCCTACAACCAGCGCGCCCCGCGCCTGCTCTACCGCTTCTGGGCCGGCGGAGGCCGGGCCGGAGACGGCGGCCCCGACGAGACCCGCTACCCCGACGACGTGCCGGTCGGCTACTTCAACGCCTCCCAAGTCGCCGTCGACAGCACAGCCGCCTTCACCGTGGCCGAGGGCGAAGCGCGCCGGGCCCGCATGGGCTTCGACAGTTGCAACTACCTGCTGCGCCTCCGCGAGGGCACCTCCGAGCCGGTGTGGCGGCTCGAGCTCATCGACGCCTCGCGCCGCCTCGTCGGCAAGATCTACCTCTCCGCCAGCAGCGGCCAAGTCATGCGCACCGTCTGGATCTACCGCGACCAGCGCTCGCGCAACGACGGCGCCCCCCTCATCATCGACTCGGCCGCGCCCGGCTCGCAGAGCCTGCCGACCGGCCCTGCCGACGAGACCTACTCCGCCCCCGGCATGACTTCCAACGACGGAATCCCCTCGCCGCCGCCCGCCTCCCCGCCGGGCATCGTTCCCG
>SLGN01000228.1 GCA_007123695.1 Verrucomicrobiales bacterium | reverse complement strand
GGGGCGGGCGGGGATCATGCCGAGCTTTTAGCACCGGAGGTCTCGGCTGTCGATCCCGAAACGTGGTCACCGAGAGCCGTCTCCGTCCGTCTCGGACAGCGAGGCTTCGGTCGGAAGGGAAACGTCGAGGTAGATGAGCCGCACGCGGATGCCGTCGGTCACGGTCACCTCGATCTCGTTGTCGCCATGTCGCGCGGACGCGATGGGCACGCGGAAGCAGCGGGTGTCCTCGGCGCTGCCGAGCCAGGCGTCGTGTGGATGGGGCAGCGGCTTGGCGACGAAGGGGACCGGCTCGAGGGCGGCGCCGTTCAGCTTGGCCTCGATTCCCCGGTCGTCGATGGGCTCGTTGGAGCGGAGGCGGAGGATCCCGTCGCGGTGGTGTCCGGCGAGCGGGGCCATCTCAAGGGAGAAGCGGTGCGCTTGGTTTCGCTGCAGCACGGCGGGCAGAGGCAGGTTGCGCAGCACGACGTCTCTCCGCGCCGCGGTCAGGAAGTAACAATGCGGCTGGCGGGCGAGGAAGTCGCGGTCGCGCAACTGCGGCAGCACGTGCCAGGGCGGCTCGCCGAAGGGGCCCAGCTCGGGCAAGCTGTGGGCGCGGTAGTAGGGAAAATTGAAGATGCTGACGCCGTCGGCGCCCTGTTCGTAGGCGAGGTGGGCGGTGGTGTGGAACTGGGCGTCGGTGGTGCGCAGGTAGGGCTGCGTGCCGCTCCCGGCGAGGGCCCGTCCGGTGAGGGGCGTGTGGGTCATTTCCACGAGGATGGGGAGGTCGGGGACGAGGGCCTTGGCGGCCCGGACGCTGCCGTCCTGCAGGGTGAAGTAGGACCAGGAGAGGGTGGCCAAGTCGACGCCGGCGGCGGCGAGGTCGGGCAGGTGGATGCCCTGTTCGTCGTGGATCTGGAGCAGCGCGGGCACCCGGATGCAGAGACTGCGGGGACGGCCGTCGGCGGCACTGGCGCGGTCGAGGGCGGCGCGGACCTCCCTCACGAAGTCGGTGGTGATGCGGCGGTGCTCCTCCAGATCGGTTCTCTCGGGCGAGAAGCGAGTCCAGTGGCGGAGGAAGTCGAGCTCGATGCCGTCGAGCGGATAGCTTTCGCAAAGCTCGCGGAGAAGATCGAGCTTGTGGGCGGGCACTTCCGGATGGGCCCAGTCGAGGACGCCCTGGCTCCAGTCGGCCGGATCGGGACCGATGCGGAAGCGCTCTTGGTTCTCCCAGTAGAAGCGGGACATGCTCTGGGAGGGCCGGTTTTCCTCGAGCGCGGCGGCGAGGTCGCGGACATGGTGGCCGTCGTTGAGGCGGAAGGAGACGATGGCCTTCGTGCCGAGGCGTCGGCATTCGTCGAGGAAGGTCGCGACGAGGTCGCCGCCTTCGAGGAGGTGGCGTCCGTAGGCGTTCGGTTTGTCGAGGCCGTGTTCGCCGAGGAAGGTGCGGTAGTGGTCTTCGGGCGAGTAGATCCGAGACTGCCACCAGGGGATCCAGCCGAGCCCGGGCTGGAGGACATGGGCGTCGATCCCCGCCGCCTCGCGGATGGAGGCCCGGAGGCGCTCTTCGCTGAACCCTTCGCCGGGTTGCCGGTAGGGGCTCTCGCAGGAGGTGATGTGGGTGGTGTCGTTGCTGTAGTAGACGAGCGGCGCCCCGGTGGTCACGTCCGCCGCGGGAGAGGGGGTGGCGAGGAGGAGGGCGAGGGCGGCGAGGGTTGTGCGCATGGTGGGGTCAACGGTGAACGGTTTGCTGTGAACTGTTTTCCGTTCGCTGATGGCGGCTTCAGAGTCCGATGACGTAGAAGCGCTCCTGCGAGACCTGCTCGGCTTCGGGCAGGGTGATCCAGCGCTCCTGGTAGCGCTCGCCCCAGGAGTCGCTGAAGGCGATTTCGTTGCTCTGCTCGTTGTAGCCCATGATGATGACGACGTGCCCGTAGCTGCCCTCGGCGGCGAGATCGGCGGGAGCTAGGGACGCGAGATAGCTGTCCCAGGGCGTCTCGGCGCGGGCCTTGGTGCGGGCGTTTGCGGTTTCGTTCAAGGAAGGGGTGCTGAGCATCGCCCAGATGATGGGGATGCCGCCGTCGATGGAGCGCTTGATGTCGCGCATTCGCAGGGAACCGCGGCGGATGTCGAAGGAGCGGCCCTTGCGCTTGATGTCGCGCCCGATGTTGTTGAGGAGGAGATCGACGGAGGTGCCGCCGCCGGCTTCGGTTTCGCCGGCCATGGCGAGGAGGTACATGTCGGCGGGCATGCCGAGGAAGCGCATGCACCGCTCGGCGGTGGCGGGCACGCAGTAGCCTTTCGGCCCTTGGTCGACCATGGGGATGTTGGTGATGACGACGTCGCCGTTGTCGCGCCGCTCGACGAAGCCGCGGATGCGCTCGCGCACGACGGAGTCGGGCACGCGGGCGACGCGGCCGCGGGCGTCGGCGAAGGCAACGGTCTCGATGGCCAGCGAGACGTATTCTCCATCGACGTTGGAAAGCAGGAAGGCGTGGCCGTTCCAATCCCATCGCGCCACCTGGACCCGCGACTCGCCCTCGCCGAAGCGTTGCCGCCCCGGCTCGCCGAGCAGTTCCCCCAGGGTCGCGGTAATGGTTTCGGCGTCGTGCTGCATCAGGACCTTCACCCCCTCCATGCCGCCGGGCACGGGCTGTCCTTTGAGGAAATGCTCTTCGCCGCTGCCCGCCGCCGCTAAGGAATCGCCCTTGTTGGCGAAGACGATCGAGAGGCCGGTGACGCGGCCTTCCTCGCCATAGAGCGCCGCCGAGTGAGGGCGCGCGCCGAGAAAGCGCCCGTCTTCGCTTGGGTAGGCGCGGTAGCTCTCGCTGAGGGCGGTCTTTGACTCGCGCGGCCACGAGAGGCGCTCGGCGACTTCGGCGGGATCGCTTTCCCAAAGGCTGCGTTCGCCGAAGAGTGGTCGGCCGATGGCCTCGTTCATTTGCTCGGCGGTCACGCCCCGGTCGGAAGCGGACGTGGTCGGAGCGCCCGCGTCCTTGCCGGGCGAGAAGGTGGAGAGGGCATCGCGATCGGGCTGGGAGAGGTTCTCCAGGGGGATTTCGTAGGGGGTGCCGTCCTCCAGCAGCACGGAGACGGAGGTCGCTCCGACCTTGACGACTTTGGCCCGGATGCTGCGGCCGACGGTGTTGGTGAGGGTGCGGTATTCGTCGGCGGCAGCGGCGGGTGTCTCGGCAAGGATCGCCAGAGCGAAAAGCGCTGCGATGGCAGGGAGCGGGCGGAACGCCTTTTTCACCGATGGGGCGGAGTTTGCGTCTCGGGGGGAGCTTGTCATGTCGGCGGAGGGTACGGATGGGGCGGGGCGGGGTGAAGGCGAGCTGCGTCGGACCGCCGCCGGGGCTATTCCAGAGTGCGGAAGGCGGTCGAGGAAAAGAGACCGAGGGCGACGCGGGTCCAGGCCTCGGTTTCGGAGAGATCGCCGTCCTTGGCCAGGTCCTCGGCGTAGTCCAGCATGGCGGCCTCGGCGCCGCTGCCGGGGGGGCGACCGAGGACGGTCTCGTGCAGGGCGCGGGCACGCTCGGCGGGGTTGTCGGGATGGTCGGCGACGAGGGTTTCGGCGAGCTTCGTCGCGTAGTGGCGGGGCAGGGGATTGTTCAGCCACCAGAGGGCCTGCGCGGCGGTGACGCTGTCGTCGCGCAGGTGCATGGGCCGGCCCGAGTCGTCGAAGCCGAAGAGGGGAAACATCTTGCGGATCTCGATGCCGAGTCCGAGGGGCGAACGGGCCGAGGTCAGGATGTAGAGGGCGCGGTCCTTCGACTTGGAGGTGTCGAGGGGGGCGCCGGCGGGCTGGCGCGGCACTTTGCCGATGCTCGTGAGCATGCCGTCGTAGATCGCCTCGACCTCGAGGCGACGGGCGGGAAAGCGGGAGTAGAGCACGCCGTCGGGGTCCTTGGCGAGTCCGTCGGATGTCGCCGCCGAGGAGGCCCGGTAGGTCGCGGAGCCAAGAATGATCCGGTGGAGGTGCTTCACCGACCAGCCGCTCTCGATCAGCTCGCAGGCGAGCCAGTCGAGCAGCTCGGGGTGCGTCGGCGGCGTTCCCTGCTTGCCGAAGTCGTCGACGGTGCGGACCAGGCCGGTGCCGAAATGCCAATGCCAGATACGGTTGGCCATGACCCGCGCGGTGAGGGGGTGTTCGGGATGGGCGAGCCATTGCGCGAACTGAAGCCGGCCGCTCGTTCCCGGCGGGATGGGGAAGGCGGCGGCCAGCGCCTCGCCGCCGAGGGATGGATTGCCGCGCGGCACCGGTTCGCCCTCGGCGCGGTAGGGGTCGCCGCCGGAATGGACGGCGAGATCGAGGGGATCGTCGGCGTCGCGCACGGCGAGGGCGAGAGGCAGCTCGGGGCGCGAGTCGAGGAGTTCTTCGAGGGCGGTCTCGATCGCCGCCAGCTCCGCGGTTTTTTCCGCAGAAAGGAAAAAGCGCGCCTCCTCCGGCGTCGGCGGTCCGAGCCGGGCGCGCCAGGCGGGATCGTCGGGGGAAAGCGCACCCCGCACGAGGATCATGCGGTCGAGGGTGGGGAAGGGTTCGTTGCGTCCCACCTTGAAGCGCACGAAGCAGCGGCCGGCAGGGCGTTCGCCGAGGGCGACGGCATCCCAGCGGAAGTGGTCGGGCGTCTCGCCATGGGTCGCCTCGCCGAGGACGCGGCCCTCCGCCACCTTGCCCTCGATCTCCAGCTCGACGGGGGCCGGGTCGGTCGCGGCGTAGCGGACGAGCAGGGTGTAGGCGCCCGGATCGGGCAGGACGAGGCGGTAGCGCACCCACTGGTCGAGGCGGCGACGGGTCGCGAGTGCCTCGCCGTCCTCCAGCGGGATCGTCTTGAGGTCTTTGTGCCCGTCGAAGTCCTCGGCCTCGAAGGCGAGGACGGTGCCGGGGATCTCGGAGGGGCTCGACTCCGGAAGATCTCTGCGGGCGTCGGTCAGGAACCGGAGCCGCTCCTCGCGCAGCGCCGCGATTTCGCGGTCGACCGCCTCGGCTTCGGCGACCTCTTTCTCGGGCGCGAGGGGCTGGAGGGCGCGGGGCCGTCCGTCCTTCCATTCCTCGGCAAAGTGCGAGGTGATCTCGGTGCTGCGGAAGATGCCGGCCAGCGCGTAGTAGTCGCGGATCGAGACGGGGTCGAACTTGTGGTCGTGGCAGCGGGCGCAGGAGAAGTCCATCGCGAGAAAGGCCCGTGTCGCCGTCGAGATCTGCTCGTCGACGAGGTCGAGGCGCAGCTTGTTGGGATCGGTGCATTCGTCGAACCATTGCCCGATGGAGAGAAAGGCGGGCGCGACGAGGCGGTCCTGCCGCGCCTGCTCGGTCTCGGCCGCGTCTTTGACCAGATCCCCGGCGAGCTGCTCGGTGAGAAAGCGGTCGTAGGGCTTGTCCTCGTTGAAGCTGCGCACGACGTAGTCGCGGTAGGGCTCGGCGAGGTCGATGGCGGCGACGCCGGGCACCTTGATCGTGCCCTGCACGTAGCGGGCCACGTCGAGCCAATGCCGCCCCCAGCGCTCTCCATAGTGGGGCGACGCCAGCAGCCGGTCGATCAGGGCTCCGACCTTCGGGTTCGGATCTTCGGACCCCGACGCGTGCGCAGCGATTTCTTCGCGCGTCGGCGGCAGGCCGGTCAGGGCGATCGTCATCCGCCGCAGCAGCGTGTGCGCATCGGCCGCATCGTTCTGGCGGAGGCCGGCTTCGTTGAGCTTCGCTTGGACGAAGGCATCGACGGGATGCCCCTCGGCGGGCGGCACCGGGCGGACGAGGGGCTGGAGGGACCAGAGTTCGGCGCCCGAGAGGGGAGCGGCAAGGGCAAGGGCGCTGAGGAAGGGCAAAATACGCCGGTCCATGCGCAGGTGCACGTGGGCAGCGAGCTTGGAAACCTTCATCGCGGAGAACTTAACCGAGCTGGAAAGCCCCGGCAACACCGGGTTCCCGCCCCGATGAGGGGCCAACGGTCGCTTGGCGAGGTCCGAGTCGCGGGAGCGCAGGTCGCCT
>SLGN01000644.1 GCA_007123695.1 Verrucomicrobiales bacterium | reverse complement strand
CGAGATCTGGGCGCCGAGGTCGAGGCATTCCTCGATGGGGGCCTTGGCGACGGGCGCCTTGCCCCAGTCTCCGGCACGGACGCCGGGGACGAGGACGGAGAGGAGAAGGGCGGCGGAGAGGGCGCGTTTCATGGGACTGTGGGAATAGTATTGGAGGTTGGACGATGGGACGGAAACCGAAACGAACAGCGTTTAGAGCGGATCACCGGAAGGGGCGGAGCGGACCGGCAAGACCCATTCGGCGACCTTGGCCGACGAGATGTGCGGTGGCCTGCGGTGCGTTGCCGCGGACGATGAGGCGGGCGCGGCGAAGCCCAACCCTGCGGGGGCGGAAGACCACACGCGAGGTGGCCATGCGCCCGGGGGCGAGCTGGCGGGGCGCGGGCTGCGAGGCGCGGAAGTCGCGTGACCCGCCTCCAACGACGATGGCGCGAAGCCCGCGTAGCGGCGCGTCGCCGGTGTTCCGGATGCG
Source organism: Verrucomicrobiales bacterium (assembly GCA_007123695.1). Taxonomy (GTDB): domain Bacteria; phylum Verrucomicrobiota; class Verrucomicrobiia; order Verrucomicrobiales; family DEV007; genus Arctic95D-9. The sequence goes on along the minus strand of SLGN01000644.1, from coordinate 5,513 downwards.
GGCCACCTGCACCCGAGCGCCCCTGCCGACGAAGAGGGCCGGGTATCGGCCAGGACCTCGCAGGGTAATGGCAGGGGTCGGCGTCGAAATCGGTTGGACCTCGGAGAAGGGAACGACCACGTAGGTGATGTCGAATCGGTTGCCCTGGATGGGGAAGGTGCCGGGAACGAAGTCGGAGAACTTGAGAGCTTCGGACTCAGGGAGGAAATCGCCTTCTTCAGGTGCGTCTTCCGGCTGCGACCCCATCCCGACGCCGGCAAAAAGGGAGCCGGGAGGAATCACCACGGAGCCTGTTCCCCGGACCGGTTCGGTTACGCTGTCGTCCAGGAATTCGGAGGAAAACCGGAGATACCATCCTCCCGATGCGAACTCGAGCCGCAAATCGTCAACATCATACATGAGAGGCTCCGGGCCGAGGTCTTCCGGGCCGTCTTCGGGGAGAGAACTCGGCAGGAGCGGAACTTGCAACGAGACCCCTTCAGGAAGGAAGAATTCTCGGCTTTCGTCCAAAGTGGACGGCGGGATGTAGCGTGCGATTTCTTCGTCGTAGACCCATGGCGTCCGGTTGACTGATCCCGTCGACTTGACGGGAGCCGAACCGCTCAGAGTGAAGCGCATGCCCCCATCCGCGAGCTCTTCCACGGTGACGGTGAGGTCGCCGGAGACGCCCGTCGGCTCAATTTCCGCTCTGACGGAGGACGTCGAGGCAAAGAGGGCGGTGAAGGATGCGGCGAGGAGGAGGAATCGGCGGTTCATGGGCATTCTTTCGACGGGACGGCGGGAAGCAGGCGGCGGAGTCGCAAGCTCTGCGAACTCGATCTTAGGCAGGAGGCTTCGATCTGTAAAGCGCTTCTTTCGCTTTTTGCCGCTGCCTGCACTTCGGCGGAAGACCGCCTTTGCGGAGTTGCGGGATCGGGGCTTCTGTCGTCTCTTTGCGGCCTCGAATGAAACCCGGTCTGCTTCTCGCCGCGCTCCTTCCCGCCTTCTCCGCCGTCGGGGACGAGCTGCCCGTTCTGAGGCGCAGCTTCTCCGAACCCGCCAGCCCGGTGCCGCCTTTTCCCGACGGACGCTTCGAGCCCCGCTGCGGCGAGACGCTTTCCTGGATCGGGGGCACCGAGGTCCACGAACTCGACCGCCACGGCCTGGTCGAGGCAGGGCTGCACCTCGCCTGGCCCGACCGCGCCCTGCGCTGGCGCAACCTCGCCTGGCAGGGCGACACTGTCCATGTGCAGGCGCGGCCTCTCCATTACTACACCGAGCGGGGCGACACCCAGCCCGGCAGCATTCCGGACTCGCGCGAGCGCACCGAACCGGGCGTCGTCTTCCTCGCCTTCGGAAAGATGGAATCGCTCGAGGGCATCGGGCGGCTGCCCCGCTTCGTCAAAGCCTACGGCTCGCTGCTCGACGATCTCGCCGCGCTCACCCCGCGCCTCGTCCTCGTCGAGCCCCCGCCCTTTTTCGAAAGCGGTCCCGCCGCCGCCCTCGCCGGCCCGCGCAACGGAGTCCTCGCCGAATACGTCTCCGCGATCGCCGATCTCGCCGCGGAGAGGGGGCTCTTCTTCCTGCGCCACGGAGCGGTGGAATGGACCGCCGCGATGTCCGACAACGGGGTCCACCTGAACGCGGCGGGGCACCGCGCCTGGGCCGATGCGCTGCTCGCCCGGCTCGGCGGCGGGAAAGGCGATCCTTCCGCAGCCCTGCTCGACGCCGTCGCCCGCAAGAACCTGTTCTGGCAGCAATACTACCGGCCCACGAACTGGGCCTTTCTCTTCGGCGACCGCCAGCACGTACCCGCCTCGCGCGACGTGGAGAAGCGCGAAGAACGCTGGTTCGTCCGCGAAATCGACGCCCTGCCGGCCCTGCTCGCCGAGGCCGAGAGAGATCTCCACCGCTATGCCAAGGAGGCCGCCCGATGAAGCATTTTCCCCCCGCGCCCTTTTCCTCCCTCGCTGTGGTCGCCGCCCTGCTCGGCGGCATCGGCGGCTCCGCTCCGGCGGCGAGCCCGGACCGCGCCCCGGTCTCCGATCCTTCGCCCGAGTCCCAGCTCGCCTCCTTCGTCGTCCATCCCGACTTCGAAGTCTCGCTCTACGCCGACGAGTCCCTCGGCATCGCCAATCCCGTCGCCATCCAGTGGGATCCGCAGGGCCGTCTCTGGGTCCTCTGCACCCTCGCCTACGCCCAGCTCCAGCCCGGCGAAACGCCCGACGACAAGCTCTTCATCCTCGAGGACAGCAACGGGGACGGGCGGGCCGACCGGTCGATCCTCTTTGCCGACGGGCTCAACATGCCCATGGGATTCGCCCTCGGCCACGGCGGGGCCTGGGTCGCGGCCGACAGCGAGCTGCTCTTCCTGCGCGACACCGACGGAGACGGCCGCGCCGACGAGCGGCGCGTCGTCCTTTCCGGCTTCGGCACCGGCGACACCCACCAGAACATCAGCAACCTCGTCTTCGACGCCGGGGGCTTCCTCTATTTCACCCAGGGTCTGCACGCCTTTTCCCAGGTGGAGACGCCCTGGGGAGTCTCGCGGGGCGATTCGGCCGGGTTCTGGCGCTTCGATCCGCGCCTGATGCGGCTCGATCCCTTCGGATTTCCCTCGATGGCGAGCCAGAATCCCTGCGGCGCCGCCCTCGACCGCTGGGGCGCCCTCTTCATCAAGAGCAACGGCCCGCACCTCTGCTTCGCCATGCCGGGCCTCGTCCCGACCCGGCAGCCGCGCGAGCTGATGCAGTTCGCCCAGGTCGGCCAGACTCCGGGAAAGAGCATGGGCGTGGACATCGTCTCCTCGGCGCATCTGCCCGGCTGGATCGACGACCACGCCGTCATCGCCGGGTATTTCGCCCGCGAGGTCTCGGCCATCCCCTTGGTCGAGGAGGGCGCGGGCTTCGCCGCCTCGCTGCCGGTCCAGCTCGTCTACGGCGGACACGAGAGCTTCCGCCCCGTCGATGTCCGCCAGGGGCCCGACGGGGCCGTCTACATCGCCGACTGGTTCAACCCCATCATCAACCACTACCAGGTTTCCCTGCGCCACCCCGACCGCGACTACGACCACGGCCGCATCTGGCGCCTCGCGGCGAAGGGCAGCGGGCCGAAGCCCCGCTCCGACCTCGCGGCGATGGACCTCGGCGAACTGCTCGGCCAGCTCCGCAACCCCGAGCGCTGGCCCCGAGAGCAGGCGCGGCGCCTGCTTTCCGACCATCCCGATCCCGACGCCGTCGTCGCGGCGACGAGGGAAGCCGTTGCCGCGCTGGAGCCGGAGGAAAGCGTGGCCCTCGTCGAGGCCGCCGGCGTGCTCGAGTCGCTGGGCGCGGTCGATGCGGCCCTGCTCGACCGTCTCGAAGCTTCGGCGGAACCCCGCGTCCGCGCTCTCGTCGGCCGCATCCTCGCCCGTGCCGTCGATCCCGCCGATCCCGTCTACGGGGCCTCCACCCGGCTCGCGAGGCTGCTCGCCGATCCCCATCCCCGCCCCCGTCTCGAGGCCGTGATCGCCTGCGCCAACCTGCCGGACGCGGGTTCGCTCTGGTTGGCCGCCGCGGCTCTCGATGCGGGCGAGGACCGTTTCGTGGAATATTCCCTCGCCCAGGCGGTCTTCGCCCTCGAGCAGGAGTGGCTGCCCGAGCTTCGTAAGAAAGGGAGCGACGCAGTCCCGCCGGCGCATCTTGCCTTCGTCCTCGAGACCTACGGCGGGGAAGTCTCCGCCGGGATCGCCCGCGAGGCCCTCGCCCGCGAGATGGACGCGGCGGACCGCGTGCGCCTGCTCGCAGTGCTGGCGCGTCTCGGCGGTCCGGCGGATCTCGAACTCGCCTACGCCGAAGCCTGCGCGCTGCGCGACGCTGGACTGCTCGCCCGTCTCGCCGAGGCCGCCGCCTCGGGACGGCCGGGGCCGTCGGCGCCCGACCCGGAGAAGCTGCGGCCGCTGCTTGCCGATCCGGATGCGACGGTTTCGGTCGCAGCCATCCGCCTCGCCGGACTCTGGCGCATCGCGGGGCTGGCCGGGGCGCTCGACAGCCTCGTCCGCGACGGGCGGGCCCCGCTCCCGCAGCGTCGCGAAGCGGTGGAATCGCTCGCCCGGGTCGCCGGTGCGGATTCGCTGCCCCTTCTCCAGTCCCTGCTCGAGGATCCCTCGGTCGACAAGACCCTGCGCGAGCGCGCTCTCGCGGCCATCGCCCTCTTCGATCCCGCCGCCGCCGCCGAGAGGCTCGTCGGGCTCCTCGCCGACACGGCGACCGAATCCCGAGACGCCGAAGGCGGTCTCGTCTCGGCCTTGCTCGCCGCAAAAGGAGGGTCCGCCGCCCTCGCCGCCGCCTTCGAATCCGGAGACGCTCCCGACGAGGCCACCGCCGAAACGGTTCTCGCCGAGGCGAGCCGACTGGGGCTGGCCGATTCCGAACTTTCCAAGGTCCTCCACCGGGCCCTCGGCCGCGACGACGGGGCGCCCGACTACGACGCCGAACTCGTCGCCGCTGTGGTCGCGGCGGTCCGGGCCGGCAAGGGCGATCCCCAGCGCGGGGCCGAGATCTACCGCAAGCCGCAGCTCGCCTGCACCGCCTGCCACGGCATCGGCGACGAGGGCGGCGTCGTCGGACCCCCGCTCGACGCCGTGGGCGCCGGGCTTCCCCTCGACCAAATCGTCGAATCCATCCTCTGGCCCGACCGCCAGATCAAGGAGGGCTACGAGGCGGTCTTCTTCCGCACGAAGGCGGGCGCCTCGATCACCGGCTACGTCGAGCGCGAGAGCGACGACATCGTCTTTTACCGCAACTCCGCGACCCCTTGGATCGTGCCCCTCGCAAAGAAGGACATCCTCGAGCGGCGTGCCCTCCCCAGCCTGATGCCGGCGCGGCTTACCGACTCGCTCGACGAAGACGGGTTCCTCGACCTCGTCGCCTACCTCGCCTCCCTGAAGGGGTGATCCGCAAGCCTTGTCTCAGGGGGCCGAGGGCGCCTCGCCGCTGTCGGTCGAGGTGCTCGGCGTGAGGGGCTTGACCGCTTTGAGATACTTGAAGAGGTCGCTGTCGGTGGTGAAGACGGCGGTGCCGTCGGCGAGGCTCTCCTCGTAGAGCTGCAGGGTGCGCAGCAATTCGTAGAACTCCGCCGCCTCGGGGGAAACGTTGAAGGCGTTCGAGTAGATTTCGGTGGCTCGGGCGTCGGCCTCGCCCCGCGTCGTTTCCACGATCTTGTAGGCTTCGGACTCGATCCGCCGCAGCTCGCGCTCCATGTCGCCGTGGATCTTGGCTGCCTCGCCAGCCCCCTCGGAGCGGAAGCGCTCGGCGATCTGCTGGCGTTCGGCGATCATGCGGTCGTAGATGTTCTTCTGAACTCCCTCGTTGTAGTTGATGCGCTTGAATCGGATGTCGAGGAGGACGATCCCGTACTCGGCCAGCTTCGTCTTCGCCGTCTCGTAGATCTCGCGCTCGAGCTCGCTGCGTCCCTTGCGGATGGGGATGAGCCGGCCGACGTTACCGGTCATGTCGGCCTCGGCGATTTCGGCGGCGACGTCGGCATCGCGGTCG
>SLGN01000691.1 GCA_007123695.1 Verrucomicrobiales bacterium | reverse complement strand
TCTGGAGGCGAGGCAGGCGGTGGGGCGGGAGATGACCAAGCCCGTCTCCTGGACGGTGAGCACTCGCTACCGCATCCTCGAGGGACTGCGGCAGGGCTACGGAGTCGGGGCGGAGCAGTTCGACGAGCTGCTCGAAGGCCGCGACCCCGCCGCTGACGACGACGAGCAGGAGGTGACCCAGCTCGACGAGGAGGAGGAAGAGGCCTCGGTGATGAACTTCGTGAACCAGATCTTCCGCGAGGCCCTGCGGGAGCGAGCCACCGACATCCACATCGAGCCGCTGGAGAAGAGCCTTCGCATCCGCTACCGCATTGACGGCGCCCTGCAGGAAGTCGCGGTGCCGCCCGACATCCGCGCGCTCCAAGCCTCGCTCATTTCCCGCCTCAAGATCATGGCGCAGCTGGACATCGCCGAGCGCCGCCTGCCGCAGGATGGACGGATCAACCTAGAGCTCGACGGAGCCCCCGTCGATGTGCGCGTGGCGACGATCCCCTCGGTCAACGGAGAGAGCGTCAGCCTCCGCCTGCTCACCCGGCAGAACTTCGACATGTCGATGCTCGGCCTCGACGAGCGGACCACCCAGACGATCGAGGGACTCCTGCGGCAGCCCAACGGGATCATCCTCGTGACCGGCCCCACCGGCTCGGGGAAATCGACTACCCTCTACACTTTCCTCAAGCGGCTCAACACCAAGGAAACGCGAATCGTGACGGTCGAGGATCCGGTCGAGAACCGCCTCGACGGCGTCGTCCAGATCGCGATCAAGCCCGAGATCGGGCTCACCTTCGCGAGCGGTCTGCGCAGCATTCTGCGGGGGGATCCGAACATCATCATGGTCGGCGAGATGCGCGACCTCGAGACGACCGAGATCGCCATCCGCGGCGCCCTCACCGGGCACCTCGTCTTCAGCACCCTGCACACCAACGACGCGGTCTCGGGCATTACCCGCCTCCTCGACATGGGGATCGAGCCCTTCCTCATCGCTTCCTCGGTGCGGGGCTTCCTCGCCCAGCGCCTCGTGCGGCGTCTCTGCGAGCAGTGCAAGCGGCCCGCCCGCGACATCGACGATGCCTATCTCGTCGAGATTGGCTTTCCCGTCGAGCATCGTAACGGTATCCGCGAAGCCGTGGGCTGCCGGGCCTGCCGCAACACGGGCTACCGCGGGCGCATGTCCATCCTCGAGATCTGCCTCATCGATGCAGCCATGTCCGAGCTGGTGACGAGCCAGGCCAGCTACGCCCAGCTCAAGGAGCAGGCGGTGCGCAACGGAATGCGCAGCCTCCGGGAGTATGGCTGGGGCAAGGTCGCCTCGGGCGAGACGACCATCGAGGAGGTGCTGAGCAACGTCGGCCACTGATTCGGATTCGACGACCTTCTCCCTCCAATCTACGGTGGAACCGGACCTTGTCACCACCGCCGCCCATCAGGTAGCGCAGCAGCCGTTCGAACATTTTGCGCCCCGCCCGCGCCATCAGCGACTCGTCCCAGACGGCGTCGCCGAGCAGATCGCCGAGCCGTTCGGGCTTCAGAGCTCCCAGTGTGACGGTAAACGGTAAACGGTAAACGGTAAACGGTAAACGGTTCCAGCACGGGCGAGCCTTCTCCGTGAATGGAGAACTGCTTGCCTGCGCGGCGGAGGAGGTGGAGAGTCCGCATCCGCTTCATTCTTATGCAGCCTCGTCATATCCGCAGACGCATTCTGGCTTTGGCGCTCTCGCTTGGCTTTGGAGGATTGGCGGTGATGAGCTACTGGAGCGGCAGCGAAATCGCCAGCCCATCACGACGGTCACTGGAGGCGCATCATCGGGATTTTCTCGAAAATTCCTCGCAACACGGTATCACCATTGAGTCGTTCACCGCCAGCGACGGCACGCCATGCCTCATCGTTGCGCCCGATGCCACGGGCAAACTCGGCCATCGGGGCGAAATCCTCCGCTCCCAGCTCGCAGCAAAGGGTCGCTCGCTCCGCCCCGTCGGCGAAATCATCGGCACGCTGGTCCTGACGCATGGACGCAAGGGCCGCAAGGAAGACTACCTGCCGATTGCAGATCGGCTCTGCGCTGCTGGGTTCCGCTGCGTGATCCCCGATCTTCCGGGCCACGGCGACCACCCGGAAAACGTGGCGACCTACGGCGTCCGCGAGGCGGAGCTGCCGTATCTCGTTCTCTCGGAGGCAGCGCTTCACCAGGGCTTCAATCCCGCCCCTGCGGGACTTCTCGGCATTTCGATGGGCGGCTCGGTCGCCATACATGCCGCTACGCGTGATGATGCCCCATGGCGTGCGCTTGTCGTGGTATCAAGTTTTGACTCCCTCGATCATGTCATCCACAACCAGTCTGCGCGTTACGCGGGAACGGTAATTGGCACTCCCTTTGCCCATGCTGCAAGGCGGGTCTATCGGTGGAAAACCGGAATCTCTCTCGAGGACATCCAACCTCACCGCCACGCCGCAGTCATCCGGATTCCCACGCTGATCGCTCACGGCTCCATCGACCGGGTGATTGCCCCTTCCTCCGGCAGGAATCTCTACAACGCCCTGCCGTCTCCAACCACGAAAAAGTGGGTCGAAGTTCCCAGAGCCGATCACGACAACGTGCTCATCACCGAATTCCCGATCTACGCGGAAATCGCCGACTGGATGCTGCGCCATGTGCCGTAGCTACCAAAGTGACGGCTACATCTTTTTTAGAGTGACCATCTTTTAGAGTGACCATCTTTAGAGTCATCTTTAGAGTGACGGGAAGAAAGCGGTTGAAGGTCCGGCCGATTCGAGGCATCCGTACCAACAAATCCATCTTAGAGCATTCAAATCATGAGAACAGCACGCCTTTTGGGGGTAGGGAGGTCCTTCTACCATGTCATCTCCCGCGTGGTCGACCGGCGCATGGTCTTTCAAGCGAAGGACAAGGAAATCTTCCGCAAGATCCTCCGCAACCAGGAGGCTTTCTCGGGGGTGAGGGTGATCACGTATTGCCTCATGGACAACCACTTCCACTTGCTGCTGGAGGTGCCGGACAGGGAGGAGCTGGAGCCGCTGGACGAGGAAGGGCTGTTGGAGGTGCTGCCGCTGCTCTACGACGAGGAAACCGTGGAGGGCGTGCGGCAGGAGCTGGAACGGGCCCGGCTGGCGGGCGACGAGCGATGGCACAAGGAAATCCTCGACCGCTACGAGAAGCGGCGCGGCGACCTCGCCCACTTCATGAAGGCGTTGAAGCTGCGGGTGAGCTTCTACATGAACAAACGCCTCGGACGGGTCGGGACGCTCTGGGAGGAGCGCTACAAGAGCGTGCTGATCGAGGACAGCGAGGCGGCGCTGCTGACGGTGGCGGCCTACATTGATCTGAATCCAGTGCGTGCGGGGATGGTCGATCGTCCCGAGGACTACCGCTGGTGCGGCTACGGGGAAGCGGTCGGGGGCGGTCGCCGTGCCGCGCTGGCCCGCGAGGGGCTGGGGCAGGCGCTGGACGAGGCGCTGCGCGACGCGGGTTTCCGACATGACTGGGAGCGAACCCTGGCTCGCTACCGGGTGCTGCTCTACGACGAGGGGCGGGCGGTGGCGGGCGACGAGCAGCTCGGCGAGTCGGGACGGCTGGGGATGGCGGACGAGGAGGTCGAGGCGGTGGTGGCTGCGGGCGGAAAGATGAGCCTCGGCGAGGCCTTGCGGCACCGGGTGCGCTACTTTTGCGACGGGGCGGTGCTTGGAAGCTCGGAGTTCGTGGACGGGGTCTTCGAGCGGGAGAAGGCGAAGGGGCGGCGCTTCGGCGGCAAGCGGAAGACCGGCGCCCGGAGGATGCGCGGGGCCAATTGGGGCGAGCTGCGGGTGCTGCGGGATTTGCAGAAGGATGTGATGGGGGAGTAGGCGTTGGATGAGGCGAGGAAACAATCAGGAAGTTACCCAGAACTTTCCTTTCAAAATAGATGTCCTCGTCCCGTTGGATGGACGCCCGAGGGCAGATGCCCGTTGCGCAGTTCTTTCGCTCGCATCAGCAAGGGTGCCGCGCCGGACATGCGCTCTTGCCGCCGCCTTCGCCGTGGCGCTATCTTAGGGTGAAAAGATGTGCCGAGCCATCCTGCGAACCCTTCTCCCCGTGTTCATGGCCTTCGCCCCCGCAGCGGCGAAGACGCCCCTCGCGTTCAACCGCGACGTTCGCCCGATCCTTTCGGAGAACTGCTTTTCCTGCCACGGTTTCGACGAGAAGAGCCGCAAGGCCGAACTCCGGCTCGACATTCCCGAAGGCGCCTTCGCCGATCTCGGCGGCTACGCCGCGCTCGTTCCCGGCGATACCGAGGCCAGCGAGGTGTGGCGCCGCATCGTTTCGACCGACCCCGGCGAGGCAATGCCCCCGCCCGACTCGCACAAGAGCCTGACCGAGGCGGAGCGGCGGATTCTCGCCCGCTGGATCGCCGAGGGAGCCGTCTACGAGGCCCACTGGTCCCTCGAACCACCGGCGTTGCCCGATCCGCCGAGGATGGACGCAGGGCCCATCGACGCCTTTCTCGCGAGCCGGCTCGAGGCAGAGGGCTTCGCTCTGCAACCCGAGACCGACCCCGCCACACTCTTGCGCCGGCTTTCCTTCACCCTCACGGGGCTGCCGCCGACCCTCGCCGAAGTCGAAGCCTTCGAAAGGGATCCGTCGCCCGGCGCCTACGAAGCCATGGTCGACCGCTACCTCGCCTCGCCCCGCTACGGCGAGGAGATGGCCCGCCACTGGCTCGACCTCGCCCGCTACGCCGACACGCACGGGTTGCACCTCGACAACGAGCGCCACATGTGGGCCTACCGCGATTGGGTGGTGCGGGCCTTCAACGAGAACCTGCCTTTCGACGAATTCACCCGCTGGCAGCTCGCCGGCGACCTGGTGCCCGAGCCGGACACCGACCAGCTCGTCGCCACCGGGTTCCTTCGCTGCAACGTCACCACGAGCGAAGGCGGCGCCATTTCCGAGGAATACCGTCACCTCTACGCCATCGACCGCGCCTCCACCGTGGCGACGGCCTGGCTCGGCCTGACGGCGGGCTGCGCCCAATGCCACGACCACAAATACGATCCTCTCGGCACCGAGGACTTCTACTCGCTCTACGCCTTTTTCTACAGCGCGGCCGATCCTCCGATGGACGGGAACATCGCCAAGACCGCCCCCATCGTCCAGCTCCCCGGACCGGGACAGGCCGAGTCGCTCGCGGAGGCACGCCGGGAGGAAGCCGCCCGGCGGAAGGCCCTCGATGCCGTCGAAGTTCCCGCCTATGCAGAACCCTCTCCCGACGAGGCCCCGGTGCGGCGGGTCCAGGTGCTCTTCGACGATGTCTTCCCGCCCGGCGCGGCCCTCCGCAACACCTCGCGCAACGCCCCCCTCTGGCTCGACCGGCCCGAGTTCGGCGCGCCCTCGGGGCGGCGCGTCCTCGAGCAGAGCAACGGGCAGTTCTTCGAGCAGAGCATCACCCCCGAGCTCGTTCCGGTGACCGTGCCCGAGGAGGACGCACGCTTCGCCATCTCGGTCCGGCCCGATCCCCTCAGTCCGCCCTCGGCCCTTTCCATCCTGCTCGACGGCAGGCGCGGCTTCTGGGGCGAGCCCGAGGCCCTGGAGGTGGCCAATGCGGGGAATCCCAAGGTCGCCGTCCGGCTCGGGCCCCTGCCCGAAGCGGGCCGTTGGACCCGTCTTTCCTTCGATCCGACCGAGCTAGTGCTTGCTCCCTGCGCGCGGATCGGGATGGTCTCGGTCCAGATGGTCGGGGGGCGGGTGGCGTGGGACCACGCCGTCGTAGAGGGCGCGATCCGACCGGCACGGGATCCGCTCGCGTCCTTCGCGCTGTGGTGGAAGGGGCAGGGGAAAAAGCGCCCTTCCGACCTGCCCGGAGACCTCGCCGGAGTCCTCGCGAAAGGCGTGCTCGTTGTTCGGGCCGTAAACAACGGTGTCGATCGCGGTGCCGCTGGCGTTGCGGAGCTGCACCACGTCGCTCGTGGAGGTGGCGTTGCCCAGATCCAAGGTGACGCTC
>SLGN01000720.1 GCA_007123695.1 Verrucomicrobiales bacterium | reverse complement strand
CGCGGAGTTCGTGGACGGGGTCTTCGAGCGGGAGCGGGCCAAGGGACGCGGCTTCGGGGCGAAGCGTCGGACGGGTGCGCGGAGGATGCGGGGAGCGGAGTGGGGCGGTCTGCGGGTGCTGCGGGATTTGCGGAAGGGGGTGGCGGAGGGATAGGCAGTTGCACGTCCAGCCTCAGGTCACGGCGAAGCCGCGTGATTGCGTGTCCTCGGCCACTCGCAAGGAAACCGTGCTGGATTATTCTATCGCATGCTCACGATTTCCGGCTCCGGCACGCCGCACTCGCGTTTCTGCGACGGCCTCTCGCGACGCGATTTCCTTCGAATCGGCTCCCTCGGCATGGGCGGACTCTCCCTCCCGGGGTTGCTCCAGGCGGAAAAGGCATCCGGCCTTAAGAATTCGAAGAAGGCGGTCATCATGGTCTACATGGCGGGGGCGCCTCCGCATCAGGACATGTACGACCTGAAGATGAGCGCGCCTTCGGAGGTGCGCGGCGAGTTCCGACCGATCCCGACGAACGTGGACGGCATCGAGATCTGCGAACTTTTGCCGGGCTTGGCACAGAACATGGACAAATGCGTCCCGATCCGTTCTCTCTACGGAGCCCCAAACGGCAGCCACGATTCCTTCATGTGCTTCACGGGGAAAGTTGGTTCGACGCTCGACTCGTCCGGCCAGCCTCCCGGAGGATGGCCTTCGATCGGTGCGGTGATGTCGAAGATGATGGGGCCGTCACGTCCGAATGTGCCTCCGTTTGTTGGCCTTGCGCCGAAGGCCGGGCATCCGCCCTACGGATCTTCGGGCAAGCCGGGCTTCCTTGGATTCGCCAATGGCCCCTTCAAACCGTCTGGACCAAGCGAAAAGGATCTCGTGCTTGGAATGCCCTCCTCGCGCCTCGACGACCGGCGCGGCTTGCTTGCTTCCTTCGACCAGTTCCGCCGCGACGCCGACGCGAGCGGGTTGATGGACGGCCTTGACGAGTTTCACGAGCAAGCCTTCGGGATGCTCACCTCGAGCGAGCTTGCCAATGCGCTCGACCTCGACCAGGAGAGCCCGAAAGTGCGCGAGCGCTACGGTAAGGGGGATTCAAGGAACGTGGGCGACGGAGCTCCGCGCAACCTCGAACATTTTTTGCTCGCGCGGCGCCTGGTCGAGGCGGGGGTTCGCTGCGTGACCCTGAATTTCGGCCGCTGGGACTTCCACAGCAACAACTTCCCCGGGATGCGCTCGCACGCCCCTCTTTTCGATCAGGGCATGACCGCGCTGATCGAAGATCTGCACGAACGCGGTATGGCCGATGACGTGCTCGTCGTGGCCTGGGGGGAGTTTGGCCGGACTCCGATGATCAACAAGGACGGCGGCAGAGACCACTGGCCCCGCGTCGGCGGCGCGCTGCTCTCCGGAGGCGGGCTGCGAACCGGCCAAGTCATCGGCGCAACGGACCGGCTTGCTGGAGAGATCACCGACCGGGGCGTTCATTTCGCCGAGGTCTTCGCCACGATCTACAATCAGCTGGGGATCAATGCGAACGAGGTGACGCTCGAAGATCTCTCGGGCAGGCCACATTTCCTAGTCGATGGCTACCGACCCATGCGCGAACTGATTTGATCCCGGAAGTCGGAAAACTTCGGACGATCGACCCAGCTGCCCAGCGCTCCTGACGCAGAATCTGCGGGGTCCCGTGCCGCAGCCGAGGTCCGTCCTTCGCGGGACCGGAAGTTCCCAGGGCCCCTCGGCGATGCCGAAACCAGGTCTCAGTCGTGATCGTCGTGATCGTCGTCGTCCTCCTCCCCGCCGCCCGAGGGAGAGACGATTGGGCCGAAGAAAATGGCGTTAGCGAGCAGTTTCGAGCTGCCGTGCCAGTGGCCCCGGAAGACGGGGTTTTCGGAGAGAAAGACGACGCGCCCCGAGCCCGACGCCTTGACGAGTACGGGGACGGAGGATTTGAGCGCCTCGACGTTTTCAGGCGCGGCGAACCCGGAAACAAGAGGGTCGTCGGTGTAGCGCAGCGGGTCGGCTAAGGATCCGGCGGAGGGCTTGAGGAAGGTGGTGCCGCTGCGGATCAGGGCGATGTGGGGTCCATGCTTGGAATAGCCGTAGGCAAGGGGGTGGGTGGCGTCGAACCAGGCGTGCACGACGATGCCGTTGAGACGCCTTTGGGCGGAGCGTTGGGCGACCTCGTCATAGGGCATCGCGTCGGGTCGGGCGGGCGCTTTTTCGACGGCCTTCCCATCCTTCGTTTTTTCTTCGCCGAAGTCTGCTTTGACTAGGTCGGCCCCCACCCATTTCTGCGAAGCGAGAGAGGAGACGCTGGAGCCGATGGCAACCAGGCAACCTCCCCGGGAGACCCAGGACTCGATCGCGGACCGGGCTGCAGCGGGAAGTCCGGAGAACGTGGCGTCGGCGAGGAGGAGGGTGGTGAATCCGGCGAGCAGCGAGCCGTTGACCTGCGAGGGCTCGGCCATGGTGAGAGGAGCGCCCCAGACTTGGTCGAAATGGTGCCAGATGTCCCCGGCGACAGCGGAGGATACGCCGGACCCGACGAGGAGAAGAACCCGGGGGGCGGGCACAGGGGCGAGGCTGGGGCTGCCCAGGTCGATCCCGCCGATGCCGAGACCGGTCCCGACGCCGCGGACGCGGATCCCGTGCTCGGCGGCGATTTCCTCCATAAGGCGGCGCAGATCGCCGGGACCTTGCTTTTCCTGGACGCTGACGGGTACAACGAGGGTTCCGTGCGGCCAGCGGGCTTTTCCATCCTCCTCGCCGGTGGCGATGGGGCGCTGGGCCACCCAGGTGCGGACTCCCTCTTCGCAGAGCCGCCAGAGCGCGGCGGGCGCCGAGAGCGGCTCCCAAGGCAGCAGGTAGGCGACGGGCGACTCGGGGGCGTCGAGTCGGCCTATGGGAGGGACTACATCGCCCGCCTCAACGGGTTCGGCATCTGGCATGTCGGGGAGATCGGCCTGAATCAGTCCGAAGGCGGAGGGCAGGTGCCAAGCCGACACGTCGTAGAAAATCGGGCTGACGAACTCGGTGCGGGTCTCGAGCATGGCGGTCAGGAGAGGTTGGCGGGCCTGGCGCGCCGGCACGACGAGGGAGTTCGCCGGGGTGAAGCGATGGCCTCCGGCGGCGAGAGGTTCCCGCAGGGCTGCGTGCCGGATGCCGTGACGGTCGAGAAGCTGCCGGAAGGCGTGGAGCCGCTGGGGGTCTCCCGGGGCGGAGAGAAGATGCGCCTGCACCGGCGAGGCGGCCCCGCGCTCGACTCCTTCGCGCTGGAAGCCGACGAGGTGGGCGGAGAGTTCGGAGCGCAACTCGGCAGCGGCGGCGAGGGTGGAGAGCGAGGTGGCGACCTGGTTGCGGATGGTGAAGGGGAAGGTGAGCCGTCCGTGCTCGGTATCCTGGTGGAAGCCGCGCGAGCTGGCTTGCTCGAAGAGAATGCCGACGGAACCGCAGAGATCGGGGTAGGTCGAGCCTTTGCCGATGTAGAAGTCGTCGAAGGACTCGCGCGAGTAATAGAGCGAGCCGATGGCGTCGAGAGCCTTGGAGTGGCGGCGCGCGATGAGGCCGGTGAGCTTCTGGTTCTCCTCCGGAGTGAGGGGGTGGACCATCTCGGGGATGCCGGGCTGGAAGAAGTAGGTTCGGTTCACATTGCCCATCTCGTGGTAGTCGGTGACGACATGCGGCATCCACTGCCCATAGAGCCGGAGTCGGCCCTGCGATTCGGGATGGACGGCGGGGAGCCAGTCGCGGTTCAGGTCGAACCAGTAGTAGTTGGATCGACCGCTGGGCCAAGCCTCGCGGTGTTCGCGGTCGGATCGGTGGACCGAGGGGATGCGCCCGCGGTGGGCGTTGGTCCAAGAGGCGAAGCGCTCCATGCCGTCGGGATTGAGACAGGGATCGAGGAGAACGACAGCGTTTTCGAGGAATTCCGCGACTTCCGCATCCCGGGAGGCGGCGAGATGGTAGGCAAGAAGAACGCCGGCCTGCGAGGCACTGGGCTCGTTGCCGTGGACTCCGTAGCCCATCCACAGGACGAGGGGATCGGCGGAGGCCGCCTCCACGTCTTTCGTCTCAGCGCCGTCGCCGCCTTCCGCCCCATCCGATGCGGCAGCCTCCAGACGGGCGAGGTGAGCGAGCCGGATTTCCTCGAGCTTCGTCTGGTTGGCGGGGGAGGTGATCGCGAGGGCGAAGAGGGGGCGCCGTCCGTGGGAGCGGGCGTAGTCGATCACGGCGATGCGGTCGGACCAGTCGGCGAGGGCATGGAGATAGGCGACCAGCTCGTGGTGGTGAAGGTGCCAGGCCGCGAAGGGCCAGCCGAGCACCGACTGAGGCGTGGGTGCCTCCGGATCGTGGTCGGCACCGCCGGGGAAGTAGTAGTCGAGGTCGGGTACCTCCGGCTCGGATGCCGACAAGGGTGCGGGATACACGGGGGCGGAGCAGGCGAGCGCAACGGCAGCGAAGACGGGACGGACAAAACGGAGACTGGACATGGGCTGAAAAGCTAGAAAATTTTCCCCGGTGTCGGAAGGGAATTCTGCAGAATTGCGCGCATCCGTATCGTCGGCGCCGCTCAGCGCGGGAAGACGATGGAGCACCCCATCGCCTCGGTCCGGGGCGTCGCCACGGATTTGCCCTCCCGAATGGCGGCAAGCGCGTCGCGCAGATCGTGGTTCTTGATTTCGCGCTGGCGCCGTGTCGGCCCGAGGTAGAGATCGTTGATGCGCCCCTGGTAGAGAACCTTCCCGCCGGGATCGACCACCACAACCTCTGGAGTGATGCTCGCACCGAGGTGCTTCGCGAGGGTTTGCGCGGAATCGTCGAGGACGGGGGCCATGAATTCCATCAGCTGGGCGTGCCTGGCGCGGTCTTCGGCGGTGACGGTCGCGTCCGAATGGATGAACCGGAAGGCGAAATCCTCCCCGAAGTTTGCGGCGATTTCGTTTATCTCCGGACCGAAATTGTTCGAGGTGGGGCAATAGGGCGAGACGAAAAAAACAACGACCGCTTTCCCGCCACCGCAGTCGAGCGGATCGATTTCACGGCCCGCCAAATCAGGAAGGCGAAAGCCGGGCTCCTTGGCGCCGACCCACGAGGGGAGGAGCGCGGGCAGCAGCAGAGCGAGAAGGAGGCAAAGGGAGCGCAGGGAGGATGTGTTCATCGGAAGGCGGGAACCGAGCCGGGTGACAGCTCGACGGATTGCAGTTGAAAAACGAAGAATCAGCGCTTTCGCCAGATCTTGACGTCATCGACGACCGCATTGCGGGGCACTGCTAGGCGCAGGAGACGCTTCGTGGGATGGGCGACGCCCTCCGACTCGAAGCGTCCCGCTTCCTTCCCGTTGATACGGACGACAAGAGATTCGCCCTCGACCGTGACAAGGAGATCGTGCCATTCACCCAAATTGAGATCGATGGGGAACACGCGCCCCTTCCCCGCGATGAGTTCCTTTTCGGCGGGGCCAAGTCGCCCGGCGACGCGTGCTTCCCGGAGATCCAACCGCATCGAGCCGGTTTTCAGGTCGCGCAGAATCAGTTTTTTGGGCGAAACCTGGGCGACGAAAAGATGGCCGGCGTGAACTTCCTTGCATTCGAGGTCGGCGAAATTCAGACCGAGGGCGTCCTGCGGCTCTTCCAGAAGAAAGCGAAGGCCGATCGATCCGTCGGCGAACTCGGCCGGTTGGGTCACCGAAACGGCGTGGTCGGCGACTTCGTGGATGCGGATGCGCATCGTCCCGTCGCCGAGGAACACCTGCTTGTTCCCTGCGGCGCGGGTGCGGCTGTTCGAACCCCAGCCCTTGCCCGGCTTGTCGCGCGGCTCGTCGCCGTCCGCACGCTCGAAATCGTCTTCGAAGATCAATACGCCGAGGGAATCGGCTCGGAGCGACGGGGCAGGGAAGGATATCGCGGTCGCTACCGCCAGGAGGAGAGGGAGGAAGTTCTTCATGGACTAGAACGGGGGCGAGGAAAAGAAGGGACAAACGAGGATTTCGATAGGAAGGGACAT
>SLGN01000744.1 GCA_007123695.1 Verrucomicrobiales bacterium | reverse complement strand
CCCCGGCTCCGCCGATCCCCCATGAAAACACCCCGCCCGAAACCGTCCCGCCTCGTCCGCGCCGCGACCGCCCTGCTGGTCGCGCTAGTCGCGCAGGTCGCCCTCCTCGCTCTTCCCGGTCTCTTCGCCGCCGCGTCGGAGACGGACCGCAGCCAGCGTCCCAACGTCGTCATCATCTTCACCGACGACCAGAGCTGGCGCGACGCGGGATGCTACGGCTCGCCCGACCTCCACACGCCCCACCTCGACGCCCTCGCGGAAAAGGGGGTCCGCTTCGAGCGCTGCTACGCGGCCGCTCCGGTCTGCTCGCCCTCGCGCGCCGGGCTTCTCACGGGGCGGTGGCCGGTGCGGGCCGGCATGCCCGGCAACGCCTCCTCGGAACAAGGCGCCGGCAACGGCCTGCCGCCCGCCGAGATCACGCTGGCGACGCTCTTCCGCGAGGCGGGCTACGCCACCGGCCACGTCGGCAAATGGCACCTCGGCTACACGCCCGAGACGATGCCCCTGGCCCACGGCTTCGACTTCAGCTTCGGGCACATGGGCGGCTGCATCGACAACTACTCGCACTTCTTCTACTGGCGCGGGCCGAACCGCCACGACCTCTGGTGCGACGGAGAGCGCGTGCGCCGCGACGGGCGCTACTTCCCCGACCTGATGGTGGAGGAGGCCGGCGCCTTCCTCGACTCGGTCGGGGAGAAGCCGTTTTTTCTCTACTTCGCGATGAACCTCCCCCACTACCCCTACCAGGGAGAGCCAGAGTGGTTGGAACGCTACGCCGACCTGCCCATGCCGCGGCGGGAATACGCCGCCTTCCTCTCCAGCATGGACGTGCGGATCGGGGCGCTGCTCGCCGAACTCGACCGGCGCGGGCTGCGCGAGGACACCGTGGTCGTCTACCAAAGCGACCACGGCCACTCCACCGAGGAGCGCGCCTTCTTCGGCGGAGGCGACGCCGGGCCTTTCCGCGGGGCCAAGTTCGGCTTCTTCGAAGGCGGCCTGCGCGTGCCCGCGATCGTCTCGTGGCCGGGCACCCTGCCCGAGGGCGAAGTGCGCACGCAGACGGCCCACGGCTGCGACTGGTTCCCCACCCTCGCCGAACTCGCCGGCGTGGCCCTGCCCGACGACCGCACCATCGACGGCCGCAGCCTCGTCGGGGTGATTCGCTCGGCCGAGGCGCCGAGCCCCCACGCCGGCCGCACGCTCCACTGGCAAACCGGGCAAGGACCCAATGCCCACTGGGCGGTGATGCGCGACGAATGGAAGCTGATCGGGCGATCCCGCGACACGACCGAGGGCGCCGAGAACGCGCCCGTGGTCGAGGGCTTCCTCTCCAAGCTCGACACCGATCCCGGCGAAACAACCGACCACGCCGAGGCCCATCCCGACATCGCCGAGGAGCTGCGCCGACTCCACGAATCCCATCTGGAGGACTGACGGACCGCGGGCCAGGCCTCGCCGGGCCTTGCAGGGCCTCGCGGCACGCATTCGCTTGAAATCGGCCCGCTCCCGTTCTTTGCTGCCCCCGGTCGGAATCGCCGGCCGAGCCAGCCTGAAACCTCCCCTCCCCTTCCCGCCATGACCCGTCGCCGCCTCGGACAAAGCCCTCTCGTCGTCACCGATCTATGCCTCGGCACCATGACCTTCGGCCTCCATGCCGACGAGGCAACCTCCTTCGCGATCATGGACCGGGCCTTCGAGGCCGGCATCGACTTCTTCGACACCGCCGAGATGTATCCGGTGCCCCCCAGCGAGGAGCATTTCGGCATCACCGAAGAAATCGTGGGCCGCTGGCTCAAGGACAAGCCGCGGGGAGAGATCCTCGTCGCGACCAAGGTGACGGGGCCGGGGCACGGCTGGTTCCGCCCTCCGGTGCGCCGGGGGTTCACCTATCTCGACCGCCACGCCATCGTGCGGGCCTGCGAGGACAGCCTGCGCCGCCTCGGCACCGACTACATCGACCTCTACCAGACCCACTGGCCCGACCACGGATCGCGCCAGGAGGACACCCTCGCCGCCCTCACCGAACTCGTCGAGCAAGGCAAGGTCCGCGCCATCGGCTGCAGCAACGAGACCTGCTGGGGCCTGATGAAAAACCTCTGGGAAGCCGAACGCCACGGGCTGCGCCGCTTCGACACGGTGCAGAACAACTTTTCCCTGATCAACCGCCGCTGCGAGAGCGAACTCGCTCAGGTCTGCCGCAAGGAGGGCGTCAGCCTGCTGCCCTACTCGCCCCTCGGCGGGGGCGTCCTGACCGGGAAGTACAATGCCGGAGCCCTCCCGGCGGGAGCCCGCTTCAGCGACTACCTGGAGCGCGGCAACGAGCGGCAGCAGCGCATGGCGCGGCGCTTCTGCAACGAACGAAGCCTGGAGACGGCGGCGCGGCTCGCCGAAGTGGCCTCGGGAATCGGCGTGACCGTGGCCCAGCTCTCCCTCGCCTGGAGCCGCCAGCACGACTTCGTCGCCTCGACCATCTTCGGCGTCACCACCCTTGAACAGCTTGAGGAATGCCTCGGCGCCCGCGACCTCGTTCTCGAGGAGGAGACAATGCGCCGCATCGACGAGATCGACGAGGCCATCCCCAATCCCATGACCGAAGACGGCCTGCGCCGCCTCTGAGGCGTCGGGTCTTCGATGTCCGGTTTCCGATCTTGGAAACAGCAGCGCTACCGCTCACTCCATCTCGCGCGAGCGGGGCTCGCGATGCGGCGTCGCCGCCGTCGTGGGGGAGGTCACGAAGGGGCCTCCGGCGAGGGGGGCGCGGTCGGTGAAGGCCACGTCCGGCATTTCGCTGGGCCGGCCGGCGAGGGGGAAGTCCTTGCGCAGGGGGAAGTAGGGATAGCCTTCCCACATGAGGATGCGCCGATGGTCGGCGAGCCCTTCGAACTCGATGCCCATCATGTCATAGATCTCGCGCTCGTGCCAGCCTGCGGTGGGCCAGATCGAGGAGACCGAATCCGCCTTTTCGCCCTCGGGCAGCTTGTAGCGGATGCGCAGATGGTGGCAGGCCCCGTTGCCGAGGGCGTAGAGCTCGTAGACCAGTTCCCAGCGGGGCTCGTCGCCGTAGTGGTCGAGGCTGCTGACATCGACGAGGTAGTCGAAGCCGAGCTCGTCGCGGCAGTAGCGCATGATCTCGACCGCCCGCGCCTTTTCCACGACCGCAGTGTGCTCGCCGCGGAACTCTACGACGTCGAGGATGGCGTCGGGGAAACGCTCGCGAAGGATGGTGACGACGGTGTTCATGTCGGGAAAGAGAGAGAAGAAGGCGAGCCTCAGGCCGGAACCTCGGTGCGGAAATGCGAGGCGGAGGACGATTCCTTCGAGATCTTGTCTTGCAGTTTCATCAGCCCTTCGAGGAGCGCTTCGGGGCGGGGAGGGCAACCCGAGACGTAGACATCGACGGGGATGAGGTGGTCGATTCCCTGGAGGACCGCGTAGCTGCGGTACATGCCGCCGGAAGAGGCGCAGGCACCCATGGCGATGCACCATTTCGGAGCCGGCATCTGGTCCCAAATCCGCTTTACGGCGAGCGACATCTTGTAGGTCACGGTGCCGGCCACGATCATGACGTCGGCTTGGCGCGGGGAGAAGCGCATCACCTCGGCGCCGAAGCGGGCGATGTCGAAGCGCGAAGACGCCGAACCCATCAATTCGATGGCGCAGCACGCGAGCCCCATGGGCATGGGCCAAAGCGAGTTCTTCCGCATCCAGTTGATGGCGGTATCGACCTGGGTGAAGATGATGTTCCCCTCGATTTTCGAATCGTAGGCGGCGTGCTGCGGGTTGCTCTCGGCCATGGCGTGACGGTCTCTGGGTGGACGTTCGGGAAAGGTTACGTCGCGGAAGGGTGGCGGCAAGGCGCTTTGTGAAAAATTTCACAAGCTCCCCCGGTGGTCCTGCGCCGGGGACGGGGGCCGGTGATCGGAAAGCGCGGGGCCTTTCAGGGCTTCAGGAAATGCTCGAAGAAGCGGTAGAGAATCTCGTTGGATTCCGGATTGGGGGAATGCTCCGGCCGGTTGTGCATCGCGACCCGGTTCTCGGCGCCGAGGATCCGGTTGACCGCGATGCTGTGGTTGAGGGCCTGCCAGCGGTGCGGGGGGTCCTCGCTGCCGCCCGAGACGAGAAAGGGGCGCGGCGCCATCAAGGCGTGCAGTTCGTGCAGGTCCCGGCCCGCCGCGAGAAGCTCGGGATAGAGACCGCGGGCCGGGTTTTCCTCGGTGGGCACGCCGCGCGCGCGCCACGGCTTGGGATGGTAGCCGAGATACCAGGGCTCCCAGTAGTTCACGCTGGGGCGGGTGTCGAAGACGATGCCGGGGTCGCTCCAGGCCGCGCAGGCGAATTTTTCGAAAAGGCACGAGGCGAAGAGCGACCATTTGCCCCCGTAGGAATGCCCGGTGACGCCGATCCGCGCGGGATCGACCTCGGGTAGCGACGCGAGGACGTGCCACGAATTCGCCGCCAGGCAGCCCAGCATGGCGAGCGGCTGCACCTCCGCGTTCTGGACCGAGGGCCAATAGTGCGAATATTCCTTGGCCTCGGTCGTGGCGGCGGTGCCGATGGAGAGGGTGACGAATCCGCGCCGGGCCAGTTGGTAGGCGAAGTCGCGCTCCTCGCGCCCCATCCCCGCGGCGGTCTCGGGCTCGTAGTAGACCGTCAGCACGGCCGGGCGGGGGCCTTCCGAGGCGATGTCGGGAACGAAGAGGTAGGCGGTCGTCTCCTCCTTCGGAGTCCAGAGAAAGCGGACCCGGCGACGCGTGAAGTTCTCCATTTTCTCCGACTCGAGCGTCTCCACGACCGGTTCGGTGATGAGGGGCGGCCATTCTCCGAGCAACCCGGTCCATTCCGCGAGGATTTCAGCCCGTCTCCGCGCCCAGTCCTCGGGCGTGCGGACTTCGCTGCCGTCGGCGAAGAGCAGGGGGCTGCGGTAGTCGCCGAAGTCGTCGGCGAAATCGGCGGGCGGCGAAAAATAGGGTGCCAGATCCGGGGGGAGCGCTTCGCTGTCCTCCGCCGGGAGCGGCGCGGCGGGGAAGAGACCCAAAAAGAGCGCGGAACAGGCGGGGAGGAGTATCGGGCGGGAAGTCATGGGAAGCGCGTCGGAAAGGTTTCGGGCGGAAGGCATCGGTCAGCAGAGCGCAGAACCGCAGCGGGGACAAGGGCGCGATCAGCGCCGTGATCGGAGATGCGGGACGGCTCGGACCGGTGTGGGTTCCTTCCGTCGGTGGCTGCGGGCGAATCAGCGCTGGAAGCGGTCGAGCAACTCCAGCTCGAGAGTGGCGCTGCGCTGCAGCAGGATCGATTCGCGGGTGGCGCGGGCGCGGTGCTTCGAGCCGTATTCCACGTCGAGGCTCACCAGCATCGGCTGGACCTCCATCCGCACGATGCGGAAGACGGGCTCGATGCGCGAGCGGAAGAAGCAGTGCAGCGGCACGTCGGCGTGGTCGGCGTTCCAGAGAATCTGCGCCGGGGGAAAGCCCTCGATGGCCCCGAGGGCGGCGAGGACCTCGCGGACGCGCGGAGCCCCGTGGCGCTTGGCGAGACGGCGTGCCGCAGCGCGGTTGCGAAGGCCCTCGAGATAGGACCGGCGCGGCTCGCGGCGGACCTCCTCCATCTCGGCGATGATCCCCTCGGCGTGCCGGGCGAGGGCGGCGTGAAGCTCCGCCCGGTCAATCTCGCCCCGCTCGAAGCGCCGGAAGAGCTGGGGCGGCGTGGGCTGGACTTCGAAATTCACGCAGGCAGAATCCGGGAAAGGGCTCGGTCGCTTCAACGCTTCCGCTTGAAGATCCGCTGCAGCAGCCCGCCGCCCGAATCCGGACTCGGCTGCGCGGCTTCCTCCTGCACAGGAACGGTTTCCTCGGGCATTCCCGCGTCCTCAGCGTCCCCATCGCGGAAGATGGAGGTGATCGGCTCTCTCGCGGTGTATTCCTGGATCTCGCCCTCCTCTTCGGCAAGGTCCTCGGCGCGGGCGCGCACCGCGTTGTAGTTCTCCTCGGTGAGGTAGCGCT
>SLGN01000150.1 GCA_007123695.1 Verrucomicrobiales bacterium | reverse complement strand
CGCGGGAAAGGGAGGCGCTTCGGAGAGAAGCGCCGGACGGGAGCGCGGCGGATGCGCGGAGCGGCCTGGGGCGAGCTGCGGGTGCTGCGGGACTTGCGGAAGGATGTGATGGGAGAGTAGACGGGCCTCGGGGGCGAGGGGTTTGCGATGCTCGACCCACTTTGGAGAGGGGGCGGTGCTGCGTTCTAGATCATCCGATTGTCGCGTGTCCGCGTAAGCGAATTTGCTGGCTTTCGTGGTCCGGACCATGGCATCTTGTCGGCAGATGACGCGATTTTTGCAACGATTCACGGTCTTCGCCCTTGTCGCTGCCGCCGCTTCTGCGGTGGCGGAGGAGCGGCCAAACATTCTCTTCATCTACACCGACGACCAGTCCTACCGTACGGTCTCCTGCTACGAAGATTCGGAACCGTGGGCGGAAACTCCGCACATTGACGCGCTTGCGGCGAAGGGGGTGCGTTTCACGCATGCCTACGTGGGCACGTGGTGCATGCCTTCGCGCACGACCATGCTGACGGGACTCCACCAGTATGGCGTGGAAACGATGCGGATGGAGCCGCCCTACCCGGGGGCGACCTACGACCCGGAAACCTGCGTCTTCTGGCCCTCGCTGCTGCGGCGCCACGGCTACCATACCGCCCAGATCGGGAAGTGGCATGCCGGCAACGACGCGGGCCATGGGCGCGATTGGGACCATCAAATCGTATGGAACCGGCCTAGGCACCCCGACAACGCGCCGAACTACTACTACGACCAGCTTGTCTCCGTCGATGGGGGCGAGCCCTTCGTAGCGCCGGGATACTCCACCGACAACTATACCAGCTGGGCTCTCGATTACATTCGCGGCAAGACGCGAGAGGAGGGCAAGCCATGGTATCTCTGGCTCTGCTACGGCGGAGTCCACGCGCCCTACACTCCGGCCGAACGCCATCTCGGGGACTACCCCGGTGTAACGGTCTCCACCCCGACCGACATCTATCCGCCGCGGGCGGGCAAGCCCGCCTACATGCAGACCGTGGCGGCTTGGGAAAAGGGCCCCACGGGCGAGCCGGTGCTCTCGGACCGGGCCATCGGCAGCGAAGTCGGGGACGACCCCGAACGCGACCGGGGCCGTACGCTCTCGGAATGGTCCCGTCAGTACCACCAGGCGGTGCGTGCTCTCGACGAGGGGGTGGGCGCTCTCGTCGCTGCTCTGGAGGAGACGGGCCAACTTGACAACACCCTCGTGGTGCTGACCGCGGACCAAGGCTATGCGTGGGGGCAACACGGGTTCCGGGCCAAGCTCGCGCCCTACGACGCAAACATCCGCGGGCCGCTCGTTTTCTCGATGCCCGGCACCCTGCCCGAGGGCGCGGTCTGCCGGATTCCCGTCGGCGGGGCCGACATTCCGCCCACCCTTCTGCGGTTTGCCGGAATGGAGCTGCCGTGGGAAATGCATGGTCACGACCTCTTGCCTCTCCTGCACGATTCGGCGGCCGACTGGCCGCACACCACGATGATGCCCTTCACCGCCGACAAGTTCGGCGCGGATTGCGATGTGGTGCCGCCGCCGCCCGGCAACCGTCACAGGGCGGGCGTGCCCTGGTATGTGATGGTCGTGGAGCCGGGCTGGAAGTATGTCCGCACGCTTGAGGCCGACGAACCCGAAGAGCTCTACGATCTCGCGACCGATCCCGAGGAACTGGACAACCTCGCACCCGACCCCTCGCATCGGGAACGGCTGGAGAGGCTGCGCGAGGCCGCCATCGCGGAACTTCGCAGGACCGGGGCGAAGATGGTCGATTCGCTGCCGCCGACGTCAACTGGGGCGCGGTAGGATGCTTGAAACAATGAAGGCGTGGGGATTGAGACGAGTTTGCGATCCCGATTTTGTTTGCTCCGAGGCCGTGCTACGTTAGGAAGTTCGCATCTTGAGATTCTGGGGCTATTTTTCTTGCCATGGCTTTTTCCGCAGCGCCCAAGTCCCTCTCCGCCATTCTCTGGGCCGCCTTCGCCCTTGCGGCGGCTCCGGCCTCTGTCCGTGGGCTAGACTACATCCAGGACATCCTGCCCATCTTCAAGGCCAACTGCTGGAACTGCCACAGCAACGAGAAGGAGGCCAAGGGCGGGCTCGCGCTGGACGATTTCGAAGCTCTCGCCCAAGGGCAGATCGGACCGGTCGGCCTGGTGCGGCCCGGCGAGCCCGACCGCAGCGAACTTCTCGCCCGGCTCAAGCTCGACGACAAGGAAGACGACTTCATGCCCCGTCGCGGCAAGGCGCTCCGCAACAGCGAAATCTCGAAGATCGAGCAGTGGATCGCCGATGGGGCCGTCCTCGACGCGGAGAACCTGACCGAGGCGGAGCGCAACCGGGCCGAGGAGGCCATGCTCGCCGCCGCCCGCGCGGGCGGCGAGGTGTATTTCCAATGGACGAACCCCGAGGGCAAGGCGATCGAGGCGAAATTCGCCGGCCTCGACGGCGACTCGGTGAAGTTGCTCACGCGCGAGCGCCGCGGCTACGTGGTGCCGTTGGAGAAGCTCGACGAGAAGAGCGCAGCCCTCGCCCGCAAGCTCGGCGAAGCCCCGTGAGGGTTTGCTTTGCGCCGCTATCCGCAACCAAGGCGGGCGAGGATGGCATCCGGTCCGCCGCATTCGTCGATGCGCCCCCGCGTGTAGTCGTAGCCGATCGCGGCAATGCGGTCGATGGCGTCGAATTCGAGCATGCCGAAAGCCTCGACGGGCGGGTGCAGGTAGAGGTCGGCGTCTTCCTTGACCTCGGTGGCGAGCCGCACGCTCGTCAGAGTGGTGGAGCGCATGAGGATGTCGACGATGCCCGGCATGCAGGGCTCGGACTTGGCAAAAAGGCGCTGGCGCAGCATTTGCCAAGGGGATGGGACGGTATCGCAAGGAGCGCGCAGATCCTGCTCGGGCGTCACGTCGACGACAACGAGGGGGCCGCCGGACAAGGAGCGCATCACGTCGCCGGGCAGGTTGTCGAGGACTCCTCCATCGACGAGGAGCTGACGGTCCTCCAGCACCGGGGCAAGGACGCCAGGGAGCGATCCGCTGGCGCGCACCGCCTTCCACACCGGACCCCGCAGGTGCACCACGGGCGAGCTCGCGGTGAGGTTGCAGGAGACGCTGAACTGCGGAATCCAGAGGTCCTCGATCTGCGTGTCGCCAAAAATCTTCCTCGTGACCCGCTCAAGCCGGTTGCCTCGCAGGAGGGAAAGCAGTGGCAGGGTGTACTCGCTGAAGGCTTTCGACTCGACAAAGGCTTCGCGTCCGAGGTCCGCCATGGTCTCGGCGTCCCAGTCCATCGCGCAGGCGGCGGCCACGATGGCCCCCATGCTGGTGCCTCCGACGAAATCGATGGGCACTCCGCACTCGCGCAAGGCGCGAATGACGCCGACCTGGGCGAAGCCCCTCGCCCCGCCTCCGCCGAGGACGAGGCCGACGCCGCGGTCGGAGATGGAGCGTGCGAGCCGGGCGAACTCTCCAGGATGCGTGGGCCGGAGGTGGTAGTGGCGGTGAAGGGCGCGCGGATCGAGCCAGCGGGCGGTTCCCGAAGGCCGCCTGGCAGGATCGGAGTGGACGAGGACCAGGCTGCGCAGAGCGGAGGTCAGGCCATGGTCGCGCCAAACGGTCTCCCGCTCGAGGGGGCTGGGTTCGGGATCGGCTTGGGGGTCGGCGACGAGCAGCACATGGTCGGCTTGGCGGACGCAGCGTGCCGTCCACTCACCATCGGCTGGGTCTGCCGCATAGACGAGAAAGCTGTATTCCTCCTCGAGCGCGTTGAGCCATGAGACGAGGGACTCTCCATCCCGTTCGCCGGCCCCGGATCGGTCCACGAGACGGGTTGCGCCGCTTGCGGCGAAGGCGTCGGCGAGCTTTTCGGCGAAGCCGGCAAGCGTTGGCTGGGTTCCCAGCGGAACTACGGCGAGGGCAAAGCACGACGGCGTTGCATGAGCGGTGGACGGACCGCGCAGCCTGGAGATGACCGTATGGAGGATGCCCTTCATCAGCTGGGGATGCCGTGACATGAGACCTTCCACGGCAGCCTTGGGCAGCTCGGCGAGGTCGCTGTCGCGCACGGCGTAGACCGTCATGCTGCGGGTTTCTCCGGAGATTACCCCCATCTCGCCGAAGATCTCGCCCCCAACGAGGTCGCGGCTGAAATGCTTTCCGGAGGGACCTGGACCGACGGCGCGAAGACGACCGCTCGCGATGACGAAAAGGCTCTCGCTCTCGGCCCCTTGTTCGAAGAGAACTTCCTTGCCGCGCAGGTGGACCCAGCGCAGCTCGGATAGGAGATCCCCGTAGGCCGCGTCGCCCAAGTCTTCGCCTTCGCGAAGAAAGGCCCGGCTGAGGAGTCCGCGAAGGGCTTCGGAGGGTTCTTCCATATTTCTCGGGCCGTGGTGGGAATAGCGTGCGACTGGAGCGACGCTGCGATTTTCTCGGCGCCCTGTCAAGCGGCGGCGCAGTCCCGGAAACCGTCCTGGAGTAGGGACGGGCCGGAAGCAAGACAGCAGCCGATCGCTTCTCGCAGTGTCGCGGCTGGAAGCGGCAACCGCGATGCGCGCCCCCTGGCTGGCGGGCCGTTCCAACGGCACGCCAAACCGCGAACCTTCGCGAATAAAAGCCCCCCGGCGGAATCAGGAACGCCGGGGGGCTCCCGGAAGCAAGGAAGCGGAACGGAATCGAAGCCGCCGACCCTCGCCGGGAACGAGTCGGCGGATCCGAAATCACTGGGCCGCGCGGTCGAGGGCGGCCTTGACCTCGGTTTCGATTTCCGCGTAGAGGGCTTCGTCGGCTTTGAGGGCTTCTTTCGCGGCATCGCGGCCTTGGGCGACCTGGGTTCCCTTGAAGCTGATCCACGAGCCGCGTTTTTGCAGGATGTCCTGCTCGATGGCCAGGTCGAGGAGCGAGCCGACCGAGGAGATGCCCTCGTTGAACATGATGTCGAACTCGGCCTCGCCGTAGGGGGGCGCCACCTTGTTCTTGACCACCTTGAGCTTGGTGCGGTTGCCCGTGACGCTGCCGTCGGCGGCCTTGATGCTGCCGGTGCGGCGGATGTCGCAGCGGACCGAGCTGTAGAACTTGAGGGCACGCCCGCCGGGCTGCGTTTCCGGGTTGCCGAACATGATCCCGACCTTCTCGCGGATCTGGTTGGTGAAGATCACCACGGTGCGGGCCTTGGAGATGATGGCGGTGAGCTTGCGGAGCGCCGCGCTCATGAGCCGGGCCTGAGCCCCCACGGTGGCGTCGCCGATTTCGCCGTCGAGCTCCTGCTTGGTGACGAGGGCCGCGACGGAGTCGAGTACGATGACGTCGAGCGCATTGGAGCGGACGAGGGTCTCGACGATGCGCAGGGCCTCCTCGCCCGAGCTGGGCTGCGAGAGCAGGAG
Organism: Verrucomicrobiales bacterium; assembly: GCA_007123695.1. Lineage (GTDB taxonomy): Bacteria > Verrucomicrobiota > Verrucomicrobiia > Verrucomicrobiales > DEV007 > Arctic95D-9. The sequence goes on along the minus strand of SLGN01000150.1, from coordinate 625 downwards.
ATTGTCGAGATCGACCCCGAGGCGGCGGGCATACTGGGGATCGAGGGCGTGTTCGACATCGACGAAGGCGGCGAGCCCGCCCTGGCGCTGCGCCTGGGCGACGACGGTGAGGGTGAGGGTGGTTTTGCCGGACGATTCCGGCCCGTAGACCTCGACGATCCGCCCCCGGGGAAAACCTCCGGCGCCGAGGGCGCGGTCGATGAGAAGGTTCCCGGTCGGGATGACCTCGACGTCGATGCGGTTGTCGCTGCCGAGCCGCATGATGGCGGATTCGCCAAAGTCCTTCTGGATCTGGGAGATCGCGAGATCGAGGTTCTTCGCCCTCGCCTCGGCGATGCGGCTGGTTTCCTTTTCGTTGCTTTTCGGTGCGGCCATGTCGGGTGCGGATGGTTTTGATGCAGTGGAGCGAGGGGCTGCCTTGCGGGCTGCGGGCGTTTGCTTGGCTGTGGAAGTCGTGGGCGCGGAGTCCGCCTCCTTCGTAGCGGAGGGGGCGCTGGCACCGTTCGTAAGTTCCTCGGATTCGTTAGGAGATAGCAGTTCGACCATGGGATGACAAATGTTGTTTCACGGGAGACTACAGGAAGTTGTTCCGGAGTCCAGTAAAAAAGTGAACAGGCATGTTTTT